>JAJRXG010000120.1 GCA_024276375.1 Bacteroidota bacterium
TTGTAAGGAGGCGCTACTAAAACTTAAGGTATTGCCATAGTTGCCCAAGGCATCATTTATGGCATTGACCAATACTTGGTCTGCTGTATTATTGCTTCCGCTAATGATCAGAGATTTGCCCGGATTGGCTTTCAATTGACCGGCCAATGCTCGTAGGGCTTTCTTGGCTGCATCGTTCAGAGACGTTGTAGCTGAAGTACCTGTGATTTCTCCAAAAAGGAACGCAATGGCTGCTCCTTGTTCCGAAGGCTTGACCAATATCCTATTGTCTGCATTAGAACCTGTTAGAGACATTTGGGACTCCACCTGAACATGCTTAGACATGATGGCGTTATGCACATCATCTATTTTTCTCCCTTGTGCATATTGATGAGCATATTCTATAGGAGAGATCCAAGTCCCCAAGAAATCCGCATTAAAGCTTACAATAAATTCGGCCTTATCAAATCTATATTGAGGTATGACACGATCACCAAAGCATGACTCATTGGCTTCAAGTATCCCTGCGCAAGAAACGGGATCGTAAGTTACTACCTCCACATTGTTGTACTTCTCTCGCAACGCTCCAATCGCACGGTGAGCCGTCGGACTTAAGATTGTATGTGTGACAATACGTACTCCCTTAGATTGGGCGAGCATCTTAAGCACTGTGCTATCCAACTCACTCCAAGAGACTTCATCTCCATCAACAGTAGGATGCTTTAATCTATTGACATCGTAAAGACTCAATACGGCAGCTTGCACACGGGCAGAAGTGCCTCCATGAGTCATTGAGGACAGATTATTGCCCTCTATTTTTATAGGTCTCCCTTCTCTGGTCTTTACGAGTACAGGACAGCTATCACCTCCACTTACGATGGTAGAGGCATAGTAAGTCGCAACACCGGGCACAATGGCTTCCGGTTTAATAACATATGGGATGGCTCTTTTGATAGGTATATCACAACCTGCAGCCACCGTTGCTGCGCCAATCCCAAAGCCCATCATTTTGAGAAAATCCCGGCGATTGGCTCCTGATTCTTTGAGAACATTGGATTCAGCAATTGTCTCTACTAGAGACGGAGATTTCAACTCTTGCTGAGCATCAAGCAAGAATTGTTCATCCTTTGTAAGGTCTTTTTCACCTATCCAGATTCCTTCGATCTTATTACTCATCTATATAGTGATATATGTTATTAGTAATGACATTTTTGGCATTCTAAACCACCGATGTCTTCTACTGTAACTTTTGATTTTTTACCCTCCGACAATTGGTCATGATATGCCTTAAATGAGGCATAATATTCATTTCCTTCAAATTTGACTTCTGTCTTACGGTGGCAACTCACACACCATCCCATACTGAGTGGTGCATGTTGCTTGACAACGGCCATCTGTTCAACTTTGCCATGACAATCTTGACATGCGATTTTTCCAACGGATACATGTTGAGCATGATTAAAATATACATGATCCGGCAATGCATGTATCCTGATCCATTCAATAGGACCTTGAATCTTATCTTTTTGGTCGTTCTTGAGTGAGGAAACGATACCGTCCCACTGATTGCGCACCAACTTTTCTCCCTTCCGATCCAAAGCATTGAGGCCGGATGTTTCGAGATAATTCTGAGCAATCCACTCAGTAAAGATGGCTTTGATATCTTTTTCTTCCATCTCGTTATAGCCTTCAATATATTTTCCCGAATTGGGATTATAACCTATGGAGGCGTAAATCTTTGACAATTCGGCCGTACCGTAAGTCGATCCTACTTTGATTGCCTCATGACACTTCATACAGGTATTGGCTGCGGGAATCACCGAATGACGTGATCTCCGAGCTCCATCATGACAAAACTGACAATCTATCTGATTGACTCCTGCGTGGGTCTCGTGTGAAAACTTTATCGGTTGCTGAGGGGCATATTCCTGTTGTCTTCCCAAATTGATCGCACGGGTAACGGTCATATAACCACCTAGGACTATCAATCCAAATGTGATAAAACTGATGACGCGCTTAGTAAAGATCTTTTTAAATAACGGAACTTCCTCATACTCCAGTCCTTCTTTGGCTGCTATAATGTTGTCAAGACCTCCGATGATCTTCATCAAGATCAGCGCCAACACGGCGAGAACACCAAAGAGTACAAGATATAACCAAGTATAATCAGCACCTCCACTAGATACAACACCACCAGCATTGGTACCGCCGGCACTCGGTTGATCCGGAACTTTGGTATATTGTTGGTTGATATACAACAATATGGAGGCAATATCATCATCTGTCAGATTGGGAAATGGTGTCATGATGACTGGCTTATACTCATCCCACAATGCATTGGCCAAAGGATGGCCGGAGGCGATCATCCCTTGAGAGTTTCTGATCCACCCATACAAATCTTCCAATGGGTAATCTGCCCAACGTTCTTCCATTCCCCCTAGGGCAGGTCCCGTGGATTTGGTTTTCATATTGGTAGCATGACACGAAGCACAATAATTTCTGAAGACAGTCTTGCCTGCGTCAGCTGATGGTTGTGCATGCAAGGCAGATACCCATGCTAGTATGATGACGATGAAAACACTCTTAATGATATTTGTCGACATATTATAACCCGTTAATCGATAAAATCAGACGCTTCTTGCACCTAAATTGTCGCAAAAATAATCTTCCGTACATATTTACCCCAATATTAAGTCTTTGCTATTGTTATTAAGATTAAATTCAAATAATCAAACAGATACCGCAGCCCTGATGTGAGGGTGAGGATCATAGTTTAATAAGTGAAAGTCCTTATAATCAAAATCAGTTATATACTTGATATTATTGTTAATGCTCATTTTCGGAAGCGCCCTTGGTTCCCTCTGCAATTGCAATTGTGCTTGCTCAATGTGATTATTGTATAGGTGTACATCTCCAAAGGAGTGAACAAAAGTTCCCGGTTGTAAGTCACAAACTTGAGCAATCATCAACGTCAACAAAGCATATGATGCAATGTTAAAGGGGACACCCAAAAAAGTATCTGCCGACCGTTGATACAACTGACAAGACAGCTTACCATCAACGACATAAAATTGAAACAGACAATGACAAGGCATCAAGGCCATATCCTCCAACTCTCCGACATTCCAGGCACTCACGATCAGTCTTCTAGAATCAGGATTGTACTGAATCTCCTCAATGACCTTGTGCAACTGATCATATGTTTTGCCATTGGCACCGACCCAACTTCTCCATTGCTTGCCATAAACCGGCCCAAGATCTCCGTTTGCATCTGCCCATTCATCCCATATCGATACCTTATTGCCCCTTAAATAGCGCACATTGGTTTCGCCCTTGATAAACCATAACAATTCATATATGATTGAGCGCAGATGTACTTTCTTAGTAGTGATCAACGGAAATCCCTCAGCTAAGTCAAATCGCATTTGATATCCAAAACAACTCAAAGTACCCGTCCCGGTACGGTCTTCTTTGGGGACACCATGCTTCAGGATGTGATTCAGTAGATCTAGGTATTGCCGCATACTAACATTTCTGATCGCAAATATGTGTATTTTTATAATATAAGTATATCATCTGGATGGTAATCTTAGTTGACCATGAAAAAATATTGGCAATGGGATTTGTTAAACCCAATAGAATGACCTACTTTAGGCAGTCAGATGAATCAATTTTGAAAAGCATCTTAGTGTTTTTATGGTCGCTTTTTATGCTTTGTAGTTTACAAGGCCAGACGTTTCAGCGCTGTAACACTACCTATAAAGGTGCCCCTCAAGGTACCGTATCCTCTCAACTGCATCCAAGAGAAATAATAGAGATTCCCATCGTCTTTCATGTCGTCTGGCACACCGAAGAAGATAACATTTCGGACGATTTTATATTTTCTCAACTCGATGTGCTCAATGCCGATTACAATGCACAGAATGAAGATATAGATATGGTACCCGAGGAGTTTAAAAATGTCGTTGGCAATGCTAGCATATCTTTTTGTCTGGCAACCATGACTCCCAAAGGGGCTCCTTCTTCAGGAATCGTCAGAAAGCAAACAGACAAAGCCAATATCGCAGGTCAAGATCAAATGGTAGAGGGACTCCGCTCAATCAAGAACAAATCTCTCGGTGGATCCAATGCTTGGGACACAAAGCGATATTTGAATATCTGGATCGGCGCCAGGAATGATGGCCTCATCGGTGATGCTACTTTTCCCAGACTCGAAGACCCCAATCAAGTGGAGGGAATTGTGATATCGTATAAAGCTGTTGGCATACAACCTCATGCAGAAAAATTTAATTTGGGAAGAACATTGACACACGAGATCGGTCATTACTTCAATCTTCTGCATCTTACGGGTTCAGAAACAGGATGCTATACCGATGGAGATTTTGTTGAGGACACTCCTACACAATTTGATAATTATTTCGGAGCATGCCAAAACCCAGTTTATTCCTGCGGCAGCAGGGATATGGACTTGAACTTTATGAGCTTCAGAGATGATCCTTGTCTGGTATTCTTTACCAAAGGACAAGTACAACGTATGAGAGAGACTCTGTTTACGATCAGATATGGATTGGTCTCTTCCAGAATCTGTGGTATGAGCGTCCCCATCCCCAATGACCCACTGAAAGTTGCTCAAGTATATATGCGGGCAGGTGGAGTTGAAGTTGCATTGCCTACGTTAATCAATCGAGAATATACTCTTGAATTATATGATGTCCTTGGAAGGATTTTGTGGAAACGCAATAATAACCCGGCACATAGATATCAAATCCAATACAGCAATCATATCCCGGGCATATATTTTTTGAGATTAAACCTTGAAGACAAGACATACATCAAGAAGATTTATCTCAACTGACACTATATGTCAATCTGAGTGTGAAAACCATCTGTCATATCTTGCTTCAAATCAGATCAAGTTCAACCACCTATGGCCTTCAATGTTATGGTTCTTGATTGCATGACTTTTTTTTCATAAAGATCTAGTCATTAAGTTATTCGACTCAACACATTGACAAGAAAAGTATAGGTATCCCTCCACCCGATCTACGTTTAAAGATTGGCTTTGAGTCCTAAATTAATCGTTCTTGGAAGATTGGGGCGCAAACCCGCAGGGCGAAGTGCAACGACATACACATTGTCCAAGACATTGTTGACATTGGCAAAAGCCGATATCTGAGGCGTCATGCGATAATTTATGCCCACATCCACAGTAAAAGCCTCGTCGGTTCTCGGTGTATCATCACTAAATCTACCGGCTCGAGCCAGCATCTCAGATCCATAACGAGCGCCTATATCAACTAGCCATTTGGGATGCTCCAACGAGAGGCTCACAGATATCTGATGTTTAGAGATATATGGAACTTGATCCCCTGATGCTACATCTCCCCATCCAGCAAATTGGCTCTCAAAAGTCTCTTTAAATATGGCATCGCTCAACGTATAGGCTATCGAAACCGGAAGCCTCATTGTATTGTCCGACAAGAGGTCATAACTACCCTCAAACTCGATTCCTGAAGCTCTTGCCCGTCCCCCATTGAAGAGTTCGCCGGTGCCCAATCCTCCAGATGCGGACAGATCCGTTCCGAGAAGGTTGTTGTATTGGTTCATATACCCCAATACTTGAGCATTCCACCGCTGTTCTTCCCATCCGATTCCCAATTCATAATTCCAACTTTGCTCGGCTTTAGCTCCGGGTTTTGAACCGGGCGGAGCAAATCCTTTATGTGCTCCTCCAAATACCTTTAGGGCATCACTCCATTGGTATCTCATGGCGAGTCCGGGGATCAATACACTTATCGTATTGTTGCGCAAAGACAACTCTGTACCGAGTCGTTGTGGGTCTTCATTGCCATAGTTGAGACGCTCCATACGGATGTTCTCGTATCTTAAACCCGGAGTGATGAGCCAAGACCCAAATTCCAATTTGTATTGTACAAATGTAGCCAACGCTTGAGCACTTGAAATACGATTGCTTTCTGTTCCTTGGACACCAGCCTTGTAAAGTTGCATAATGCCCTCGTTCATAGTATAGTCATCCACCCACTGATAGCGATCAACTTCATCATAATGCCATCGAATACCTATATCCACTTTGTGATTTACCTCTCTATTTCCAAAATGGAAAATAAAATTGCTCTGCGCCCCTCTGGAAATATAACTCCTGTTGTTCGCTTTCATTTTTAGCCCACCTATCCCATCTATCTGTCCCTTGATGAGCGATAGAGTTGCCTCATTGTCTTCAGGATTCATAAGCACGCTTCCGATATTCTTGCCATTGACCTTGTCCAACTTGTACCAATTACGGGCAAAAGTGTTGCGATAAATCGTCGTTCGAATATCTAAAAAGGAGCTTGCATTGATGATATGGGTCAAAGCCATTTGTTGGTGTTTGAAGTTGATTTGATCCTTCTGCGAAGCAGCATATCGATAGATCGGATTGAGCTCAAAATCCTCTTGAGTCAAACCGAGATATGTCTCATTGGATCGCTCTGTAGATTGAGCTATCTTAAACATCAGAGATTGATATCTCTCAACTCCGGGATCTGTATTTAAACGAATCTTAGCAAGAAAATCCTCCTTGTCAAAACCCGTATCATCAGCACTATCCAGTTGTTTAAATCCCTTGGTACTATATTGCATGGTTTCAACGAGATAGGCTACGTTCTTGTGACTGTTGCCCAAATTGGCGTGCAACATTCGATAGTCATTGCTGCCGACAATATAATCCGCATGCGTACTGAGATCCAATGGTATAGGCGTTGAAATCAGATTGATGGCTCCTCCAGTGGTATAGGGACCATATTTAATCTGACTGCTTCCCTTGAGAATCTCAATGGCTTCCATCCTTCCTATCGTCGGAAAATAATACGCACTTGGTGCAGCATAAGGTGCGGGGGCAGCCAACACACCATCCTCCATCACCGTAATCTTAGAACTGCGTTCAGATCCCGTCGCTCTCAATCCGATATTGGGTCTCAGACCATAACCGTCCTCTTCTTGAATGTTGAGACCGGGAATATTGCGAAGGGTCCGGTTGATATCTGTGTAAGAGAATCTTTGAATCTCCTTCTGTCCAATGTAATGTGCCGATCCCAAATCATAATCCGCACCACTCAACCCTCCCGTTATGGATACACCATCAACAATGAATTGTGGCAATTCTATTATCCCATCCTCCAATTGAATGACCAAAGACAACTCTCGGCGCTCTAGTAATGTATCGATATAAACTGTAGTATATCCCATACCGGAAATCCGAATACGCAAGCTATCCAATGGCAATCCACTAAGAAAAAAATAACCCTGCTCATCGGTCGATGTCCCTCGCTCTAACAAGGGCAAATATATAGATGCAGCATAAACCGGTGTCCCATCAGGATCCAACACTGTGCCACTCACCTTCCCTTGACCAAACGATATATTGACAAAAGCAATACAAATCCACAATCCCAGCAACCTTCTCATATGCGTTTTTATTATGATGCAAACTTAGATATCCCATCTAATGCGAAAGTCATAGAAATCTGAAAAGGGAGTTAAATGATGGCTATCTGATATACCTAATATTAGGTAAACGGTCTATCGCTGGCGTCGTCTGACGAAAAAATTGCCTTTTTTTATCTCAAAAGCACCCTCCTGAATAGTAACCATCTATTTTTACGGTTAAAAAAATAATAATGAATACACTAAAATTTTTAACCTTACTGGCAATTTTCTTCTTTTATTTCTCATGTGGTGGAGATGACAGTTGTGGTACTGATGCTTGGATCGGTACATGGACGGGTACATTAAATTGTGATGATAACAGAAATAATCCGCTTACGCTAAGAATTACTATGGTTGATGAAAACACTATTCTTCTGGACAGTGGTTCTGGAACTTTTGAAGTTGATATAAATGGCTGTAATATAAATATCAATGAGACTCAATCTACGAATTTGGGAGATCTTAAAGTTGACATACAGGCAAGTGTTGAGGGCAATACGATGATTTATGACGTAGCGAGTGAATTGTTAGGTATAACCATCTCTTGTATGACGACATTGACCAAATAAATATCAAAGCTTAAAGAATGGGATGCTCGAATCTCCCTTGAAAACCAAATACGACAAAAATAGTCTGTTTCATTTGCATAAA
>JAJRXG010000121.1 GCA_024276375.1 Bacteroidota bacterium
TCCTTCATATCAACTTGCAAGACAACGCTAAGACCTCCTTTAAGATCCAGTCCCAATGCCAGATTCTGCTGCTTTAGTTCATCATAGGTAAATCGCTTAAATCCAGGGATTGAAAAGATCACTTCACTTGACATTGAGTCCAAGTATCTGGATTCAAAATCCCGGTATTTTGTTTTTCGCTCTATCTCATTGGGGATATCTTGTACGAGCTGCTGTGCATATTTAGCAGCTTTTTTCTCTACTCTTGAAGTAGGAATCATGTACACATACTGAAGCACGGTCACAAACAACAGTGCTCCGAGAATAAACTTAATAAATCCTTTGCCTTGCATTAATTATCTTTTAAGGTCTGCAAAAAAGTGGCGCAAATGTACGTCTTTCCTTGCATTTAATGCATGTCATTGTCATGATAAATTATTGTTGATGCTGATGTTGTAAATCATCTGACTTACAAAAGGCTATACATATAATCTATTGGCCATTTAAGGCCCAATCATAAGATAGAAATGTGATCTCAGCATTGGGTCGAATTTTGATAGGTGCATATCGGTTCAAGAAGGCAACCAAATTGCCAAAATCTGTACCATACCAATCAAATATACTGGAAAGTTGCACTTTATTGGGGGTTAGAATATTGGACGTGCTGTTGATAAACCTTTGAGTCATTTTCTCTAATAGTTCCTCCATATTCTCCTCTGTATATGCGATATTGGCAAGGGGCGGACAAGATTTGGCGGCACAATTGACCGCAAAATGTATTCGTGCATCATTGAATGTAGGGCGAATGATCTCATGTTCAATCTCATTGAGTGAGTAAATGGAGCCATCCAGTGAGATCCATTTGCGATCCCAAGGTTTGCCGTTGTCTATTTCCATAATAGAGGACAGTGGAAAGTGGTCAAGAATCAATTTAACTGTAGCTGCATTGTACAAGTTGATCCAAAATGCTTTGGCCTTATTGCTTGTCTCTCCCTTCTGCACTTCATAGGAAGACAGTGATACCAGATATGCTTCAATTTTGGAAAGGTCGTTTTTAAAGCCTGTATAATTGACACACCCTGTTTCGCTCACATATTTATTTAGCAATAGATTCCACGGGTCGTGGATGTTGGGAGATGAGCTTGAGATCGCAGCATCTATTTTGGAGACCTGATCTGTTTGCGGAGAGATAATTGCTTCTTTTGCGGGATTTTCATCCTCAAGCATTTTGGCTGCCATTTCTTTATTCTGAAGATTCTCTTCTCCACTTCGAGGAGTATTCTCTTCAGTTGGGATGACGACCGGCGATTCTGTTCGATCGGTCTTGGCGTCACTGTTCCGATGATTTTGGACGCTATCAGTTGTCAATACGCGGCTATTTACGCCATCACGTCTCCGGATTGTATTTCTGTCACTACGATTGGCTATGAACTCATCAGGGTCAGGGGAAAGTGGATTTTTATCAATCGTTGGTGAGTCTGCTACATCTCTCAATGATGCTTTAGATTGGGTCAGTTGCACTTGCGGTGGATCGATGACAGATTCGTCCACATATTGGTCTAAAGTAGTAGGAGCCTCAGATCTACATGCATTTGCTATTAAAAAACAAGCCAGCATTAAGAATGACAATCTGCTATTCATATGATATGGATTTAGAACTATGAACGTTCAACATGAACGAAGAGTTACAACCTAACCGAGAAAAGCAGTACTTTATCGTTATCCAGACAGTTGCTGTGGTACTATCTAAAGCTTCAACTACTCATCTTCGTCCTCCTCCGGCAATGCTTCCCGGTGTATCGGTTGTATCATCGGAAGTGACAACCATTTTTTCTCCGAAGCACTTATGCTGCCTATTCTGAGGAAACCACCGGAGGCTTTTGCTATATGTTTAGCAAAAGAAAGAAAACTTTCATACAATGAATATGCCGTCTCGTTGTCCAACAAAGGCAAGATGTCGTTGAGGGAGGATAGACGTTCAGCGAGGATCTCCTGTCTTTTGTCAACGTCTTTAGGCAATTCTTTAATCAGTTGGTCAAGTTTCTCTGAGAAATTTCCTTCGATGGATTCATAGAACTCATTGAGTTCTTCGGGTTCTGCATACGATCGAATGGATGTAAGTTTTTCTGCCCAATTCAACTCATGCTCGTCAATTTTTCCATCTGCACCGGCGATCAACACCGTTATCAACCCAAGAGCCTCCTTTAATTCACTATATTGCTCCTGATTCAGTGCTGAGAATATCTGTCCACTTTTCATTTGTTTATTTTATATTTCTTTATACATCGATCAGATGAGTGTACAAAAATAGAACTTTGATTCAATCTTAGGTCTCAGGAGTTAAAAAAATGAACGTATGAAGTTTATTAAAATGTTAAAAGGCATTCAATTGTTAGAAGCACCGAGGCGCTGGCCCATAGCGAGTGTTCTATCGATTGCTATAACAATCCTCTTAATAACACAGATATATCAATCCGGCCAATCTGATAATTTAGAACCCTTGGTGCGATGGAGTGTCAGTTTGTACATTGCATTGTTGGCATCCTTATCCGTTACCCTAACCTTCAATCACAGGTTGTCAATAATACAACATCACCTTATCGCTCTCATTGTAGCTATTGTCGTATGCTTGTCAGTATATTACTTCTTGCCTCCGGATTTATTTGAGATGGATACCGTTGCTACATTTCGCGCAAGCATCGTCATTCTCATATTAATACTAATATTTCATTTATGGATCTCAATGGGATCTTTTCTGAAAACCCGAGATCGCGACTTTGACTTTTGGGGCTATAACCTCACACTCTTGCGATGGGTCGTCGAAGGACTTCTATTTGCTTTAGTTCTCTATATAGGTTTTAGCCTAGCTCTTTTGGCCTTGGACAATCTGTTTGGCATTTACATCAGTGGCAAAATGTATGCGTATCTCTGGGTGTTTCTTTTAGGCGTATTCCATCCATGGTATATATTGAGCAAGTTGCCGATAAAACCTTCTACCGAGACAATGTCAGATGATGCAGGATATGGATATCGTATCATCACACGATATATCGCAATTCCGATCGTCGGCATATATATGCTGATTTTGTATCTTTTTGGTGCCAAGATTGTGATTTCCCAATCGTTACCACGGGGATGGTTAGGCAAACTTACCTTATACTTTTGTTTGATCGCCATCATTGCCTATCTCTTCAATCGGTATTTAGATTACAAACATTCCGACAGAATCAGCTTCCTCTACAAAAAATGGTTGCCAAAGATCCTAGTCATTCCAACCCTCTTGCTTTGGGTAGCCATACTGGCACGTGTATCGGACTACGGAATCACTGAACTACGATATGGAGTTATGGGGATCGCCGTTTGGCTCACAATGCTCGCTTTGGGTTATACATTCAGGCCCAATGCCAAGATATCTTGGATACCACTGAGCCTTTCAATCGTGATGTTATTCATGCTCATAAGCGGACCGATCAATATGTTTCAATCAACCGTCAGAAGTCAAAAAACGAGATTGCAAATCGCACTTTCTGAAGAGGGACTTTTGCAAAATGGTATATTGGTGCCACCTCAGTCAGCCACCGCAATACAAGGATTCTCAGAGTTGAGTTTATTTCGATTCTTAGAAGAGAGGACAAACTTAGCGTCACTTGACATATGGAGTCAGGAGGATCCGTTTTGGCAAAATAGCAACACAGATCTATCACAGACTGATGCTGTCATTGCGTACTTAGGCTTGCGCCAAGAGACCAACACGTTGAAATTTAATGAGATTAGGTATGCCTTGGATCAACTTGGAGAAATAGATATGGGTGGCTACAGCTCGATATTTCATTTTAGCATTCCAAACGATAAAGATGACCGCCTAATTTCACTCTCTAAGGATAGAAGTACACTTGTCATCAAGATCGCAGATCAAAATACATGGGATATCTCTGTCCAAGAACTTATGGAGGCTTATCGCATACATCAAAAAAGATATAAGGAAAATTCAGTGCCCTGGACATTTAGCATGCGTAATCAGAACGTTAGTTTTGCGATTTACTTCTTACAACTTGATGCCAGTCAAACGAACAATAGATTAAGCATAAATTACGCTAGCGGTGTTTTATTGCAGTAAACGCTTAAGTGATTCAATACCGTAGGTTACATTTATGCTGAGAACCTCTATATTTATCCCAACTTCTGAATACTTACAATTAATTTAACGCCTATGTCTTCGTACTTAAACAAAATGCTCCTCTTTTCAGTTTTCGTTTACTTCAACATAGACGTCTTCGCTCAAAGCAAATTTGAACAATATTTCCCGCCTTCGGACTTTTCTTCGCTACAATCGACGGGATCCATAGATATCACAGCACTGAGACAAAAGGATAAAACCTATAACCCTCTTTCTGCGCGCAAAATTCAAATAGCGACGCGTGATTTCAATGCCAAAAGTAAAGCAGATGGCAAGAGTCTCATCATCCGGCACTACAAGGATGCTGACCAGACGGTCTGGCTGGAGGTTTCGCCATCCAAGAGCATCACAAAAAACGGGTCAATCATCGGCAAAACATATGAACTCTTCGATGAGTTTAAGACACTTTATAACATTGGTGATCCAAGAAAAGAACTGCGCGTAAAGACACAGCATCAAGATGACCAGGGCGAATCCCATATTCGCATACAGCAATACTATAAGGATATTCCTATATATCAGTCAGAATTGATCGTTCATACAGATCTCGGACAACCATATTTGATCACAGGAAACACATATAAGATACCTCCATCTATCAATTCTCAACCAAAGTTGACCGAGGCTCAAGCTATCCAAATTGCCTTGATAAGTCAAAGGCGAAGTACATACCCGAAGACCTCTTACAATACATAGGTGGCCGGCAAAGTGATGCTGAATTGCACATATACGTAGATGCTGAGCTAGAAGCAAATCTTGCCTATAGCATCATGATATATCCTAATATCACAGAACGATGGCAATATATCATTGATGCTCACTCAGGTCGAGTATTGGACAAATATCTAAGTTCGTGCAAATTGTATCACCATCTCGATCATCAAAGAAAATCGGTACACCATGATAAAGATTTAGGCCCCGAAATGACCAACGGACAAGATCTTTCGGGTCTAAATATCTCTGTCAATGCATATGAGGAGGGAGGCTTTTACTATCTATTGAACATCAGCGAAAGAATGTTCAACCCCTCGCTTTCGAAGCTTCCCAACGAGCCTGTGGGTGGGATATTGACATTGAGTGCCAACAATACATCTCCACAACGAGACAATTATGCAGTAGATCACGTCACTTCCCGAAGCAATGTTTGGAGCAATCCCATCTCCGTAACCGCACATAACAATGCCAAGATAGCATATCAGTATTTTGAGAATGTCCTCGGCAGATCATCCTTTGATAATCGAGGAGCAACGATCTATTCTTTTGTCAACGTTGCGGATGAAGACGGCACGGCCATGGACAATGCCTTTTGGAATGGTCGCGGGATATATTATGGCAATGGCAATCGCTCATTCTCTAAACCACTTGCCGCTGCCCTTGACGTTGCTGCACATGAACTATCCCACGGCGTTATACAATACACCGCCAATCTCAATTATCAGAATGAATCAGGAGCATTGAATGAATCTTTTGCTGACATATTTGCCGTTTTAATCGAACGCAAGAATTGGGCTATTGGAGAAGAAGTTGTCAATCCAAATGTTTTTCCAACCGGAGCACTCCGATCCCTCAGCAACCCCAACAATGGAGGTACGCGTTTTGGAGATTTGGGTTGGCAAGCCAAGACGGTCAGTGAACAATATCGAGGCTCCGAAAACAATGGAGGTGTTCACATCAATAGTGGCATCTCCAATTATGCCTTCTACCTGTTTGCCACAGATCAACGAGTAGGTATTAACGTCGCCGAGGCCGTCTATTACAAGACATTGAGAGATTACCTAAGTGCCTCCTCGAACTTCAAAGCGCTACGTCGAGCGGTAGGCCAATCCATAACTGATCTCTATGGCAATGATCCCGATATACAAGCTGCTTACAACGCTGCATTTGATGCCGTAGGTATTCCATCATCAAATCCCTCAGAACCCGACCCTGATCCCGTCAACCAATACAACATCAATCCCGGAGAGGACTTCATTGTATGGTATCAAGAAGACACTCAGGAGATCTATATCAAATTTTTGTCCAATGATTCGGATAGTCGTATATCTCAAAGAGGGTTGATCAATGTACCGAGTATAAGTGATGATGGGAGGATCATGGTATTTATCGGTGCTGACAAAAAAATGTATGGAATACTTTTTGATTGGGACGCTTTGACCATCGAAGAAGTATTGATAGATGATCGTCAGTGGCGCAATGTTGCGATCTCCAAAGATGGCAACAAGCTGGCCGCTCTTATGGGTGATCTCAGCACTAACCAATATGATAACCGATTGCTTATTGTGGACTTTGAGTCCAATACAGAGCGATGGTATGACCTCTCCAATCCAACCACTGCCCAAGATATCAGTACCAGCGATGTCCAATTTGCTGATGCTATAAAGTGGGATCATACCAGCCAGTACGTCATGTACGATGCACTGAACCGCATTACGAGTCTATTCAATGATGATATAGAATATTGGGATATAGGATTTATAGAAGTCTGGGACAATGGTGTCAATGCATTTGCTGATGGCAGGATATTGAAGCTGTTTCCCAATCTCCCTGAAGGTATAAGTATCGGCAATCCTACATTTTCGAGTACCTCTCCGGATCTCATCGCGCTTGACGTATTGGATAGCAGAGAGTCTCAACAAATCGACTACTTCATTCTTGGAGTCAATTTAGAGACGGGGGATCAAGGTATCATTTATGACCAAAACAACACCCCCGGATATCCCAATTTTAGCCGCACTGATCAAGAAGTGATTTTCAACTTCAACAACAATAGCAATGCAGGAGTTGTGCCCGTTGTTGCTACACGGGCGATTTTGGAAGATGGTATTTCAGGTACCGGAAATGCCACTGTCAAGATCAATAATGCAACTTGGGGTACATGGTTTTCCAATGGACTCAGAGACCTGAGTACGTCCACCGAGGAGTATGATCCACTCAATGAAGTGATTACAATTTTTCCCAATCCGGGAGATTCATACCTACATCTATCAGATGATGAATTGGGTTGCCAATCCTGTACCTTGAACATCTATCAACAAGATGGAGCCCGCATTCTCAGAGCAACGTATCATAAAGGATCGCCTATTGATATTTCCATGCTAGTGCCCGGAATATACACTTTGCGGCTCAAGACTGACAATGGCATCATAGCCAAGAACTTTATAAAGCAATAATGCATTATGGTTACAATCTCTATGTGAAATGAAAGTTTGCGTCACCTAGTCCCTAAGAGCCAAAAATAGGAATCCATTTACTCGATTATCAAGCGGCGCACACTATAGTCCACATCATCTCCGATCCGTATAAAATATAGTCCGGGAGCATAGTTGTTCACATCAATAGTCATAGTAGATAAATCACGAATATCCCAATGTCTCAATTGTTGTCCTTTCAAATCAAACAAGGACATATATTTGTACCCAAGTCGTTGATCCACAGTCACTGTTACTTTTTCATTGGTGGGATTGGGATATAGATTGAACTCCACGACACTCAATTCCACAGTAGGAGTTATAATCGTTTGCTCAATCGAAAAGTTGTCAATCGCCCAACCCCAACCGGTCTCAAGTGGATCTGCACTCAATCTAAATCTGACAAAGATCAAATCTCCTTGATCATATTGCGCTCCCAGATTGATTTCCTGAAGGATAAACAACTCAGAGGAACCCGCAGATTCAGAATTATAAACATCTAACCAATTGGTATCAAACCTAGCATCATAACCATCCAAAAGTGGCACCCAATGGATACCATCAACTGTAGCTTCAATAATCACATAGTCGTAAAATCTATCATCCCCAAAAACGGAATTGGCTTCTCCCGATTCGATGATGGCAACATCGAGGTAACTCAATATTTGTTCTCCTTCAATCAATATCGGCCTATTGAAGGTGAATGTTAATTCGCTTTGGTTTGCGTAAGGATGCTCCGTATGTATCGCGGGATCAGAAAACCCTTCTTCAGTATAAATAGAAAAACCCTCACCGGAAAAATCGTTGCGCCCTTGAACATCTGAGAAGTCTGTAAAGTATTCTGTCACAGGTTCACTCAGTGCAAATGCATCAAATGAATATCGATTGGACTCGTAAGGAAGGCTATCAAGATAACCTACAATCTGGAGTGTGTTCTCACCATCTTGAGGTTTCTCATCAAATTGAAGTGTCAGATCTCCGAGATCGTTACGGCGTATAGTATCGATCACTTGATCATTGAGCAAAAAATAAGAAGAATCAAACTTTTCAAAAAAAGTAGCACTCATACTGATCAGTCCCGTAGGAGCAAAAGCCGTACTACGGATGAAAGGTGGAAATACATCTATAGAATTGACCCCTTCGATCTGAGCTGTCCAAATACCTCTGCCATAAGTAGCAATCACCAATTGATCATCTTGGAGGATAAAGTCAGCAACATTGGCAGCACCTAGCTCCGTATCAAGATAGTTCCATGATCGGCCATTGTCAAGTGACTCGATAATACCGATCTCAGTCCCCACCCAGATGCGATCAGTATCGGAGGGAAAAACAAACAAAGTATTGACGGCTACATCCGGAAAGCCATTAGTACTTTCTCCGTTGTTGCTCTCTTGAAAACCCGAAAGATCCTCCCAAGTTTGCCCTAAATCATGCGTTACCAACACTTTTGGCCTATTGGCAAATGAAAACAAAGCATATGCTGTTCGAGGGTCGTGGGGATGCGTGGCGATCCCCGAGACAAAACCCAAATCCGACTTTGCATAATAATTACTTGGAGAAAACGAATTGCCACCATCCTGAGAAACAAACAACCGTCTATTCACGTCCAATGCTCCACCAGCCCAGATGACATCAAAATCCGCAAGAGAGACTTCTATATCTGCAGAGTTATTAAAACTCCAAAATGTCCCAATCGGGCTGGATAACCAAGTGTCTCCAAAATCGTTAGAAACCCATACACCGCTTGACCCTACTGTAAATAAGCGATCCGGAAAGGCCTTAGCATTGGCTAGACGAGAGATAAATGGCCCCTCATCGTCAATCCCCGTAGTGGCTCTATGCCAAAATTTTCCACCATCCATGCTTTTTTGGAAGTTGTTGAACTGTATAGACCCGATCATCTGCTGATCATCTCTGTTATTCCATATTGCCTCAAATCCATCCCCTCCAAATGCAAATTCATATCGTGTCTCAGCATTGACTGTATCCAATAATCGCGGCGTAAACCACGTGGAGTTGTCTTGCATACCTCCGATATACCGATCTACTCCCGGTGCTTTGTCCGCACTATAAAATTGTGTCGTATTGAAACCAAATCCCGCATAATTAAAAGACCCATTGGCTGTACCGGGGTCTTCAGACTTGTTAGATACATAAAGTCCTCCATCATTGGCGATCAACAATCTAAAACTGCTATCCCTCTTTTCTATCAATGGTACAATACCATGCTGATCCGGATGGATCCCTTTATTTTTCGAAAAATCAATATTGGTAAAAGCATTGCGACCCGAAAACTCGCCATAGGCATCTGATATATTATGCGTCTCCTTGCCCAGGCCTTCACTTATTGATTTTTCGATAAATAAGGCCGAATGTGGCAGTTGCTGAGGATCAAAATTGTTTCCACCGGTCGAATAGGGCCACATAAAGTACATCTGTAGTAAATCATGTCCTCCATTTCGTGCTATCTCCGTATGTGCTGTATCTGCATAGGGTATCGCATGAATAAAGATATACTCCCTAGAATCATCATCTGATAGACCTGTTACATTATAATTTTTGAGATCCCAAGTGCCATCCTCTTGCTGATCTCTAAATGAAACCATCAGTTGTACATTATTGTCAACATCCCATACTTGAAATGGTACTTCTACATAATCATTGTATTCATAGTCCAAAATCGGAACTCCCGGGCCTCTCATATTGACGGTAAATCGATGTGCTTTCTGTGTTCCTTGACCAAATCGAACTTCAACCGAGGTCAACAGAGAATCATCAGCGTTGCCTATGTCCACTCCTCCACCGATTACATTGCCATTCACAAACGACATAAACCCACTTGTCCCTTGTTCAAATAAATCAAAACTAGTGGTTTCTACTGACTCCCCTGTCAAGGTGAACTTCCATAGATTTATTCCGCCTACATAAACGATGTCAGGATCAAAAGGATGGGCTGTGATAATGTTATCAAACCACCCTTGACCACCCAAAAAATCAACATTATCTTCTTGACTCTCACTGATCACCAACTCCCAAGAGTCCCCTCCATTGCGGCTTACATAAAGATCTGAACCATTGCCACTGTTAGATCCTTGCACACTCGCCCATATCCTGTTGGTATCTACTGGCGAAACATCTATTTCAACTCTTCCTTGCGGTGTCATGCCCTCGCTCTGCTCTATCCAAGTAAGTCCTCCATCGATGGACTTTATAACACCTTTGCCATTTATGGCTATATACTGTGTGTTAAAGTTCAAGGGATTAAAATTGATATCATCGTATCGATCAACACGAGATGACAATACCCGCTTCCATGACCTGCCTCCATCTATCGTCTTATAAACAGCTGCCAGCATGGAATCCGCCCAAATACTGTTGCGAGTAGTGGCAATTACGACATTTACATCATTGGGATCTACAATAATCCTACTGACATTTCTAAAATCCGGATAGTCTTTTGGATTGGCTATTTGAGTCCAAGTCTCACCAAAGTCCTCTGATTTGAACATTCCGGAACCGTCGATATCCCTAGTAAAATGTTCACCTGTTCCTGCATACACAACGTCCGGATCGTCTTCAGATATAGCCAGTGTATTGGTTCCAAGATTGGGTAGCATCTGGGTCTTATGTTCCCAAATTTGACCTCCATCAACGGTCTTCCAAATACCTCCCGAAGCACTACCTGCTAACCAAGTATTGCGATTGAGATCCCGAGAAGATACTATTAAGGCACGGGTTCTACCGGCAACATTAGAAGGACCTCGCTCCAACAATCGCTCTTGCACAGTCTTGTATCTTTTGAGCTTTCTGATTTTGTTCAGAGCTTCAATCCGGTGGTTATCACCATACTCCGGATCACGGCGATCTATAGGAGTGCGCAAGTCTTTCTGAATCAATCCATACATCTCGGGGGTTTCTACCTTAAATGTTCCGTTTAACTTCTGTTGTTTCTTATCGGCTATATATTGCTCTATTCGTTGCTTTTCAAAATCCTCGGAAGTAGCTTTTTCCATAGTACACGCTGAGAGAAGCAGCAATACACAACACAGAAGATTTACATGATGATAAGTAAGCATATGATACATAATTATTGGCTTTTAAAAATAGAGATATAGGATACTTCAGTCGATACATCCTCGCCTTTAAGAACAACCATGGGATACTTTGTGATCCGGAGAGAAGTATCATCGCGCCATGATACCTTGCCATAAATTTTATCACGGTCAAGAACAATCACAGCAGCTGAGTCGATCACAATAAAATATGTCCACATCGTACCGGATCTAAGACTATCTTCAGCCTGACATAAGTAGTAGGACTCTGTTTGATTGGGAGTGCAAGTGTACTTATCGCCTAAGGTAGCCTGAACGACGGTCTCCATATTTTTTTCGACAATTCCCCGGGAACCTGAACAGGACATAAATCCAATCAAAATAATATGAAGGAGCATTCGGAGCAATAACATATAAAATTCTTAAATTTCGCTTTGAATGTACTAAAGTATAAAATGAGATATAATTCTCTTTATGTTTATGTTAATATAATCAACAAAGTTATTCTTTCTTAACAATACTTATGACTAAACACCTACGATTTCACTGCTTGTCATTGCTTTATCTTGTTGTTCTATACGGTTGCCAAGAGTCTATCAATAGAACAAGGATATCACCACCCAACATCATAATCATCTTTACCGATGATCAAGGTTATCAAGATGTCGGATGCTTTGGAGCCCCCGACATCCTTACTCCTAATCTGGATCAAATGGCTCGAGAAGGAAGCATATATACCAACTTTTATTCTGCCCAAGCTGTCTGTTCTGCCTCCCGTGCAGGACTACTCACAGGATGTTATCCCAATCGAATCGGAATACATGGCGCCTTATTTCCGCAATCTCCAACCGCATTGGACACAAGCGAAGTCACGATAGCAGAAATGTTAAAAGATATTGGGTATAATACCGCCATTTTTGGTAAGTGGCATCTAGGAGATCATCCCGATTTTCTACCGACCAAACAAGGTTTTGATGAGTATTTTGGTATCCTGTATTCCAACGATATGTGGCCTGTACATCCGGAAAAAAGATTTCGCTTTGGCCCGTTGCAATTAATGCAAAACGACCGACCCATTGATACCCTGACGGATCAAACACAATTGACAACTCAAATCACAGAGCGCAGCGTCGATTTTATCAAGAGAAACAAGGAGCACCCGTTTTTTTTATATGTACCACATCCTCAGCCTCATGTTCCACTGTTTGTTTCAGACAAATTCAAAGGCCAATCAGAACGAGGTCTTTATGGCGATGTCATCATGGAGATCGATTGGTCTGTCGGTCAAATTCTTACAACACTTAAGGAGGAAGGACTCGATGACAATACGATTGTAATATTTACATCTGACAACGGCCCATGGCTCGCATATGGCAATCATGCGGGTAGTGCCCTACCCTTGCGTGAAGGCAAAGGCACAGCACTTGAAGGTGGGCAACGTGAGCCCTTTATCGTCAGATATCCCGGACATATTCCGGCCAATAAAGTCATAACCACACCAATGATGACCATAGACATCCTTCCGACAATTGCCGACATCACCCATGCGGCACTACCTCCTCATAAGATTGATGGCCGCAGCGGATGGGCTCTCTGGCAAGGAAAAACCTCTGACAGTCCTCAAGAAGCTTATTACTACTACTATCATCGCAATGAACTGCATGGCGTACGGTACTAAAACTGGAAAATGTACTTCCCTCACAAGTATCGATCTCTCAATGGCCGTCCCGGAGGCCGCGACGGTCAACCTGTCCCATATGAATATTTGACATTTGACAAGATAGCACTTTACAATCTCGATCAAGATATCAGCGAAATCCATGATGTAGCAGATCAACATCCAGAAATCGTTGAAAAAATGAAGGAACTCGCCATAGAAATCCGAAATGAACTGGGTGACCAACTTACCGGAGTCAAGGGACAAGGTATTCGACCGGCAGCTCAAATCTCCTATGATTGAATACATAAGGGGCAACGATCTACATCGGTAATCAATTGACTCGTCACCTAGAGGTAAGAGCAGTAAGAAGTGTCCGTTCCCGCACAGACCTTACTAATGTCGATGTGGTGACTATAATAATCATGAAGTTCTAATCTTCGGATACAGGGACGCGCTTTCTTCTTTAGAAAAGATATCTTTGCCGTTTTTTACAAGACGTACAACACTTTTAAAATATGTCATTAAAATGTGGTATTGTGGGACTCCCCAATGTCGGTAAGTCAACCCTCTTCAACGCACTGACCAATGCCAAGGCCTTGGCAGCCAATTATCCATTTGCTACCAAGGATCCCAATATAGGAGTCATAACAGTACCGGATCCAAGATTGGTCGAGCTCGTCGATATTGTAAAGCCACAACGCATTCTCCCTACGACTGTAGATATCGTGGACATTGCAGGACTGATCAAAGGTGCCAGTCAGGGAGAAGGATTGGGCAACCAATTTCTCGCTAACATCCGTGAAGTAGATGCCATCATCCA
>JAJRXG010000122.1 GCA_024276375.1 Bacteroidota bacterium
CAGATCGCTGCTTACGTATATAGAGCGCTTTCGATGACTGCACTTGACGTAAATATGTCAGAAGGAGGATTTTATATGTTTTTGAATTTTGAGAAGTATCGACAAAAATTAAATCAAAGGAAGATTACATCCGGCCAAGAACTATGTCAACAAATGCTCACTCAGACTGGAGTAAGCCTGTTGCCGGGTAGTTCTTTTGGCATGCCATCCGACAGCCTTACAACCCGATTGTCCTATGTAGATTTTGATGGAAAAGCGGCCTTAGACGCATACAAAAACGATCCACGAGATATCCGTGACAAGTTTCACACTACATTTCCAAATATTGTGGAAGGTGTTGATGCTTTGACTGCTTGGCTCAAGAAACTATAACTCCATAAAAAGATCAATATCTCTTACAAAAAATACCCTATTAAGGATTATCAGCTATGCCCTAAAAATGTCAGCTATACAATTTAAAAAGTGTTCTCCTCATGATGCAGATCAAGCCGTTCCGCTCATATATAGTTCAGGGCCTGATGCATTTGAATATGTATTTCAAAATAGTCAGACACATGCCATGGATTTTTTGCATTATGTATTCAAACAGAGAGGAGGAGAATTTAGCTATGATAACCAATATGGACTATACGACGATGGAAAGCTAATTGCAACAGGTTCTATATTTTCACAAAAACAATCTAAGCTCTTCACCCTTTATGATGCAGCCCGTATTTTGATATACTACAAATGGAAAAGCGCACCCATACTATTAAGGGGATTGCGTATAGAGCAAATTATAAAATTGCCAAAGAAGAACGAAATATCGTTAACGCATATCGCCGTTCATCCGGATTACAGAAGCAAAGGTCTCGGGACAAGAATGATGAAGGAGCTTCAAACACATAGCGAAAAACCCCCGTCACAACGCTTCGTACTGGATGTCTCGGAAGAGAACCCTCGCGCCAGAGCACTATATGAAAGCCTTGGATTTGTGGTGGTTAAACACCTTATCTCTACATTAAAATCTCGTTATTCCTATGTGCCCAATCACTACAGAATGGAACTAAGAAATAGTACTTGCGCGGGAGCAAAAGATGATTTCTAATTTTCTTTAATCGCAACGGCAATCTTGGAATCTGCTGTGCCATAATACAAGAACCACTTATTCTTAAAATAGACCAGTCCCTCTACAAAGCATACTTCGTTGACCTCCCCAATCCGTTCATAATCTTTATCTGGATGAATAAAATACCCTTCACTACGATCTATCAACTTATAAGGTCGATCTCTATCGAATAGTGCTTGACCGGCCGCATAAGTAAACTTCGGCAAGCTCTCATCATTGAAGTTGGCCGCATTGCTGGCATTGTAAATCAGTACAATCCCTTCCTTTCGAAGTAAAGCATAAGGGCCAGGTTCTACTAATCGGCTATCAAAATATCCTGGCCTGGGATGTAAAACAGAAATCATTTTTTCATTTTCAGCATTTTCTAATACCTCCCATCGAATCAAGTCATCAGAACTTGCCATGTAAAGGTCTGTATCTCCGTGATACATCCAGTACTTACCGTCTATCTTAGTTGCAATCACTTTATCACCTACCAACTTTGACACAATAGCGCCGGACTTCGACCATGTATCTTTATATTTTCCGTTCCCCAAAACTAATCCATGCTTCGTCCAATGCTTCAAGTCTTTAGAAGTCGCAAGACACAAGCGAGCAATATTTCCATCATAAGAAGTGTAGGTCAGGATATATGTACCGTCTTCACTTTCTACAACGCGAGGATCTTCTACTCCTCCCGGCCATTCATATTTTTTCATTGCATCATTATCGGGATAAAATATGGGCGACTCCTGCTTCACAAAATCTATTCCATTGTCGCTGATAGCCAATCCAATTCTAGAAGTCATCGCACTATCCTGTGCTCTATAGATAAGATACACTTTCTCATCTTTTACGATAGCTGATGGATTCAACACATTGCGACCTTCCCACTGCAACACTTCATTTGTAACCGGATCTTCGAATATCAATTCTTGTGATGGACTGAGTATTGGATTGTACGCATCAGCTTTTATAAAACCATCCATAACCCAGGGTTTCCTACTATCAGCAATACTAATGTCCACTTTGTCAATGCTGCACCCAACGGTGAATATCCAAAATAGGAGCATAAACATCCAAAATCTTGTCATGGTATTGTACTTTATTTTTAAATCATTATTTTTTTTTTAATATCAGAACACCTACGAAAAGTATATATATATTCCAATTACAATGATCGCTATTGCAATTCCTACTTCCTTGACATACTTATAAGGGGTCACATCAACTTGATTGGTATAGTCCAATTGAAATGGAACGGTACGCGGTTTAAACCTTCCAATCACCAACATAATGATGACGTTCAGAACAAAGAGGATAGCCATCACATGCAGGAAGTGCGGGTAAGACAATTTGGCAATCTCATCCAATTGCAACTGATCCGTTATACCATTCTCTCGAGCTGCTGATGTTGCCCTCGATGCGATACTAGGTTGCAATATAAATTGACTGACTGCATAAAGGATTGCACCTAGTATAATCGAAACTTTTGCCGCTAAGGCAGGTACCTTCTTGGTGAGATAACCCACGATAATAATCGTCAATATCGGAATACTATAACACCCATTGATCTCTTGCAGATAACCAAATAACCCCGCCGGTGCATTGGCAATTAAAGGTGCAATAAACATCGACAAGAAGGCAAGAAAAACACCAAAAGCCTTGCCGTACTTCACTACTTGCCGCTCGGTAGCATCGGGATTCATGTGCTCTTTATAAATATCGAGGCCGAAAAGCGTAACAGAACTATTCAGTGCACTGTTAAAAGAACTTAGAATAGCACCAAACAAAACAGCCGCAAAAAAACCTACCAATCCTACTGGCAAGACCGTGCTGACCAACATGGGATAAGCTTGATCCGGAATCTCCAACTCACCTTTAAAAATATAAAATGCAATAATACCCGGCAATACAACAATCAAAGGGCCTAAGATTTTTATAAAAGCCGCTAATAGAAGTCCTTTCTGCCCCTCTCTGAGATCTTTGGCTGCAAGGGCACGTTGGATAATCGCTTGATTGGTACCCCAATAAAACAATTGCACCAACATCATACCGGTGAATATTGTGCTAAATGGTACAGAAGCATTGCGGTCACCAATAGAATTAAATTTTTCCGGAAGGGATGCAAACAATGTGCTCATCCCTTGGCCTATACTCCCGTCACCGATGTATTTTAGACCAAAATAAGGAATCAACAATCCACCGATCAACAGACCGATGGCATTGATGGTGTCTGATACCGCGACTGCCTTTAAACCTCCAAAAATGGCATAAATCGAACCTATAATACCCAAGCCCCAAACACATAACCACAAGGCAACAGTATGACTAACTCCCAAGACCTCCGGGAGCTCAAACATGGTCACTATGGCCAACGCTCCAGAATATAGGACTATGGGCAGCAATACTATCACATAACCCGATAAAAATAAAGCAGATGTTATCGTCTTGGTCATCGTGTCATAACGATCTTCAAGAAACTGCGGTACTGTGGTGATTCCACCTTTTAAATACCTCGGCAAGAGAAACAAAGCGGTAATAACCATGGCCAATGCAGCCAAAGTCTCCCATGCCATCACTAATATCCCTTCAGAATAAGCTTGGCCATTGAGGCCGACAATCTGCTCTGTGGACAAATTGGTCAATAGCAAAGATCCGGCAATCACGCCTGCCGTAAGGCTCCTTCCTCCTAAGAAATATCCCTCGGATGAATGTTCATCCGTCTTCCGTGTAGCGAAATAAGAAATTACCGCTACAAGTATCGTAAACGCCAAAAATGTAACCAATGCCATCCTATACCATAGTTTTATCAATCGAAAAAAAAGCAAACTCAATTACCCACCTATCAACCCTATCATGAGCATCCTGTTTGACAGGCATGAAAAGATATTGTCTTGATTGCGCTTCTAAATGTCTGAAAAAGTAACGGAGATACATAATTTTTGCCTTTATCAATAGAATATATTTAGAAATTCAAGACATTGCAGTTCGCCATTTGAGATATGTGTACATCTCATCCAAAATAATTCATTTTGTGAAAATGATCAGATTCCGGAGTGGACGCAAACTTGGATTTACTCAACAATCCGTGCCCGGAGATCAGCAAACCACTATATGGTAGAAATGGGCAATCTATACACCGCAAACTCAATTGGGAAAGCCCTCTTTCATCTTGAGAAAATAAGACTCATAGTACCGATATGATAAGTGGGCAATCCATATAGTAATCAATGTGACGATAATATAAAATAACGCCGGTAGATACCCAATCCACCCATTGAGCATATTGATCTTGCTCATGACATATCTAACGGCTATGGAAACAAAAGGATGGAAAATATAAATACCATAAGAGATTGTACCAAGGTAAACAAGTGGTTGCCATTCGAGATTGACAATACTACGATCTCTGGTGACATTGATCATCAAGGACGCAAATAATATCCCTCCTATGAGATTGTGAGGGTCTGTAATCTCCGTAATAAAGAAGAAACTCCATATAAGACCTCCCAATATACTTAACTGCAACACAGGTCTTTCTAATTGTTTGAAAAACCAATGATCGGGATGGTTATTATAGATAGATCCCAACAATACACCAAAGAACAAAAAATGAAAGCGCAGTGTGAATATCACCAAGAAATGATGCATGGGTGATAGTGAAATATACTTGTAATAAACACCAAAGTAAAACAAACTATACACCACTAAAGCGAGAAGTACAACTGCCATTACTTTCTTAATTCTAAATCCTAACAGCATAAGAAATGGAAATAGTAAGTAAAACTGTTCTTCAACACCGATGCTCCATAGGCTGTATGTCGGGCCAACAGATTGCCATTTGGCAATTACAACATTGGGAAGAAAGACCAGATAGTATGACAGTATATCTAATTGGTCATAATGGTTATACACGGTACCTTGTACTTGAGGAAAAACATATCCAATCAACACAAACCCTAAAAATACAGCCAAGTAATACAATGGAGCGATGCGCAACATCCTTCGCATCAAGAAGTCTTTTATACTTAGAAAACCACTTTTTCTATATTTCTGCCAAGCGATATAACTCAACAAAAATCCACTCAAAATGAAAAAGAAATCTACTGCAACTGGCCCCTTGGTAAAAATAGGATCTGTATGAAATAGTGCTTCATTGACTTGTCGCAATCCATCATTGCAATGAAAAATAACAACGAGCATCGCTGCAAAAAATCGCAACGCATTCAATCCTCTTAAGTAGATCATCCATTTATAATCAAAACACCCTCTAATAAAAGATTATTTCTCGACTCTACCTATAAATTGAAAATTAATCCCATTAAAAAATGAATAAGTCGTATATAAAGCCCTACACTTCTGCATCCAATAGATCTGTAACGACATGATATCTGGGATCATCAATGGATGTCTCAATAATAGTGTCAAAACGTGGGTTGGCTTTAAGCAAAAGGTCCTTGCATTCAGGACTTAAATGGGTAAACTTTATCTCCTTGTCTTCATCTAAGTATTTATTGGCAATCGTTCTCAAGGCTTCTATACCGGAGTGATCACTCACACGAGATTCTATAAAATCGATTTCTATTCTGTCGGGATCCGTCTTAGGGTCGAACTTGAACATAAAATTCTGTACCGAACCAAAAAACAAAGGCCCCCATATCTCATATACCTTGGTACCATCATCCTTGATACGCTTGCGAGCGCGAATCATCTTGGCATTTTTCCACGCAAATACAATAGCAGATATGATCACTCCAGCGATCACTGCGATAGCCAAATCCTTCCATACTGTAATCGCAGATACAGCGATCAATACAATGGCATCCGATAGTGGAATCTTATGTAGAATCCTAAAACTACTCCATGCAAATGTGCCTATAACCACCATAAACATAACTCCTACCAGTGCGGCTATCGGAATCTGCTCTATCAATGGCGCAGCAAATAGTATAAAAGCCAAAAGTGCCAGAGCCGCGACCATTCCTGACAATCTCCCTCGTCCTCCCGCATTGACATTGATGATAGACTGTCCGATCATCGCACATCCTCCCATACCTCCAAACAGACCACATAGGATGTTGCCACTACCCTGCGCCACACACTCTCGATTACCACTACCTCGCGTATCTGTAAGTTCATCAACAAGATTCAACGTCATCAGAGACTCTATCAATCCAACGGCTGCTAACAAAAATGCCGTGGACAAAATCAACCCCCAATGCCCCTGCAATGTGGGTATCATACTCAACAATTGTCCTTGAAATATCGGAAGCCCTCCTTGCAATCCTTCACCACCACCGTCGCGAATAAAAGACCCAACAGTACTCACATCAACATCTCCAAATATCGTAATGGCCGCAACAACAATAATCCCCGTCAATGCTGCCGGAAGCGCTTTGGTGATTTTGGGAAGCCCCCACATGATGGCCATCGTAAGTCCTACAAGTCCCAACATCGTATAAAGATCTTGTCCTTGCAACCACTGCGGTGTACCATTGACATACTCCTTGAACAATCCCAATTGCGAAAGAAAGATAACGATCGCCAATCCATTGACAAATCCCATCATCACCGAATGAGGAATCAATCTGACAAATTTGCCCAACTTAAATATCCCTGCCAGTACCTGAATGCCTCCCACGAAGAAAAGCGTCACCAATAACCATTGCAATCCTAGGCTATCAATAGGTGTGGCTAGGGCATTGCCCACTGAGTTGCCTTGTTGGATCAGATGAACCATAACGACTGCCATCGCTCCAGTAGCTCCTGAGATCATACCGGGACGCCCACCAAACATAGCTGTGACGATCCCCATGATAAATGCCCCATACAATCCAACCAACGGATCTACGCCTGCTACAAATGAAAAGGCTACCGCTTCGGGTACAAGTGCCAAGGCGACCGTAAGTCCCGAAAGTATATCATCTTTAGGGCTGAAGGTGAAGTTTTTGAAAATACGCTTCATAAGTAATGTGATGTACAAGCACAAAGATTCTATCTCAACCTGTGACAAAAAGCCAGCAAAGATAAGTCAACATCATCCAAGATCAGAATACACTAAAAGATGCCAAATAGAGGATTCGGCCAAATATGGATGTGGCCAAATTGTACTTGGTTCACACTTCACCGGGGTATGATAAATATGATAGATGCACTTCAAGTCCATACAAAAAAATTTGCGTTATTCTACGATTTCTAATTGATATCATACCTGACATATAGCGCAACACAGATAGGAGAAAGTTCGATCATGCCTTTTATCATTAGCCGCCCATATATCTGTTCATTCTACTGGAATTCCAATCATGCCCCCTGCTTTTGAAAGACCAGAAATATCTTTAAAAGAGCATATTTTGACTTTGTGAGTTTTCAGAATGGACTCAAAGTCTTAAACCTTGGTTATCAATACA
>JAJRXG010000123.1 GCA_024276375.1 Bacteroidota bacterium
GCACTGCATATCATGGAGTTACAGAAAGTTAAGGTTGGCTTTGTACCACATATTGCAATTTTATTTAATATATTTGTGGTTAGTATGCAATAGTTTCGGTATTATTGCTTTTTCTATATGTATGATAATGACTTCAATATGAGACTACGATCATTGATCATCTTATTCATGGTGATCGGAATGGCCAATACAGTGATTGGTCAAGGAACATTCAAGAAGGCAGATAAGTTGCTTTCGTTGAAAGCTTTTGATTTAGCGATCAAAAATTACAAGGAAGCTCTGGCTCGGTATCCCGGACATGCGGAAGGATATGCTCAATTGGGCAAGGCCTATTTGATGACTAATCAGCTACTGGAATCAATCAAAGCATTTGAGAGGGCTTTTGCATTGGAAGGGACGATCGACGATGAGTATAAGTTGTTGTATGGTACGGCATTAAAAAAAGTGGGGTTGTATGACAAGGCAGAGTCGATATTTTATGAATATGCTAGTGTTGATTCCGATGTTGCCAATCAATTGTTGGCGAGTACAGAGTATGCCAAATCAATATTGCAGGAGCCTGACCGGTATGATATTATGAGTTTTGAGGGCAATTCTAAAGACTCGGATTTCGGGACGAGTTTTTTCAAGGATCAAGTTATTTTTAGTTCTTTTCGAGATGATATCAAACGAGAGCAAGGCAAGAAGAACGTCAGTTATATCCAGCAAGAGGGCAATCAGATATTTAAGATGAATGCCGAGGGTGCTGAGAAGGAAGTAGCTTTTTTACGACCCGATTATAAAGAGATCTATAATATCGGCCCACTGAGTTATTCTAAAGATGGGCGGATGGTAGCGATGATGCGCAATACGTTTACGTCGAGTTCCAATCAGATTTATTCTGATGAGAGCAATATGAGTATATATATCGCATTGACCAATCCCGATGGGGACTTTACGGATGAGCGACCATTTCCATTCAATCAGATCGAGTACTCCTACTCATTTCCCAATTTGGGATTTGATGGCAAGGCATTGTATTTTTCTTCCAATCGGCCTGGAGGTCAAGGGGGATTTGATATCTATGTGAGTTATTTTAGGGATGGACATTGGTCTGAGCCTGAGAATCTAGGTTTGGAGGTCAACACTCCCGGCAATGAAATCACTCCTTATTTTGATGGGGATCATTTATACTTTGCTTCCGACTATCATTATGGATTGGGCGGGTATGACAATTTTATTTCGGAGATTGTCGAAGGCAAGTGGGCTTCGGTACAGAATATGGGCAAGGGAATTAATTCTCCGTCGGATGATTATTATCTGACGCCCAACTTTGCTAAGGGCAACTATTATTTTACATCCAATAGATTGGGAGGCAGAGGCAAGGATGATATATACATTGCATACAAGTTGGAAGATGCTGCATTGGAGGTGATAGCGTATGAAGAGACATCGATACCACAAGCGGTAAATTTAGAAGCTATAGAAGATCCGAGTTTACCTGTAATTGAGGTAAGATTGGGTAGTGAAGATATAGAGGAAAAGATCACGGCAGTCAATGTAAGTGAATCGGAGACAATAACGATGGAATCGCTTGTGGAGGAAGCTGTATTAGAGGACTTTACGGGAGCTAGATTAGTATCCATTACCCTAGCAGAAGGACCAAAACTGGATTTGTCCGCATCGATTTATTTTGTGCAGTTGGCATCCTTATCACGTTCTGATGGCGATATCACTTTGTACAATAATCTTAAAGATTACGGTCAACTGTATCGATTCTTTAAGAGCTCCTCAGTAAAAATCAGATTGGGTCACTATGCTAGTCGTCAGGAGGCTGAAAACATACTCAAGGAGATTCAAAAATTGGGCTATCAAGATGCATTCATAACAGTAGATGTGTTGGCGACAGCGGATTATGAGGTAATAGGAAGGACCAATGAATATGGACAAAGCGAGTGGATCAATGACTACACCCCGGAATCAAATTTTAAAGTAAAGTTGGCTTCATATCTCGATCCATTGCAATTTAAGGTGGACAACATATTGGATATCGGACAATTGGAGCAATGGACTAAGGGTAAGTGGACGATTTTTATTTTAGGAGGTTTTGAGTCTTACGAAGAAGCGCAAAAAGCTAAGATTAAAGCAATCAACAGAGGATTTACAGATGCGGAACTTGTTGAGGATGACAATGGCATTCTCAAACGAGTCTCCAATCACTAAAGATGTAACTACAAATACCCAATTGAAAAAGCCGTTTCATTTTTGAAACGGCTTTTATCTTATGTGAGTGACTGTAAGGAACTTGCCAACTAAGAAGCCTCACAGATCGAATCCGAACTCTTTCTAATCCCATTGATTGATGGCAAGAAGGAGGCCTATGATGAAACATTCTACTAACCTGCGTTCGATTTGCGTGAGGAGTTGACTCAATCGTTGGGTACTGCCCGTGATTGGGATCTTATTGATGATAGTAATTTAGTGCCTCATATCATATTCTACATAGATTACAGAATATGCATCTAAAGACCGAGATAATAAGATTGCTGTATCATCCAGAGATGCGATCTGGATTAAACACCAATCAAGTAGATGAAGTAATCAGAAGACTATTGTTGTAGTTAGACTATATAGCGAGAATCAATTAATGCTTACCTGTTTCTCTCGTTTCCCAACCACTTTTGCCATTATCAATAAAGACTTCATGAACGGTATGAGATACCCTATCATCTACTTCTTCGTACAACCTTACTCTAAGCGGGTTGGTGAGGCGCTTGTACCACTTGAATATAGGTTCAAATGCTTGTTCTCCTTCCGCAGTAGCGTAAGTTAGATACGCCCATTTTTCGGAGAATACATTGCCTTTCATAGCAGGAATAACTTGCTGCATATTGGATGATAGAAAGCTCAATGACAGTGCACGCGCCCAATAGATCCATGGACCACCAGTGATATACATATATGGATTGAGCAATCGGGGTTTGGATTCTAATCCTGCATTGTTATAATTCAATTGTATCCCACAAAAACCGATGCCTGACTTAGGATTGTAGAAAGTAATCCAAGGGACATCTGCTTCCATATATAGATCCGTTAAGTCAGGCATGTGCTCCACGTCATAAGTGATGATAGTATCTCTAATGATATCATACCATGCGGCATGCGTCATCTGTTCTCTTTTAAATACGATCTCCCCATTGCGCAGGGCGATACATTGCACTTGTTCATTGATGCGTAAGGTAGTAGTACTTATAAAATAAGGAGCGTTGGGGTAGAACTCATACCGCACAGAGGCATCGACTTCCGGCAATTCTCTCAGCGGTCCCCACATCTCGGCGGTGGAGATAACTGGCCCAGTCATAAAGCTATAATTTTGTGGTGGCTTCCAGTCAGCAGTATGTGTCCAAGGGCGAGGAGGTACATAAACGCCAGGATTCCAATGTATTGCTCCGTTCGTTTCCATTCTATGGAAAAGAGGAGTATTGGGTCTCTCTTTGAGCGTAATCTGATCCAGATGTCCAGAAGCGGGGTGTAAAACGATCGAGTATTGGTTGTTATCAATCTGTAGTCCTGGGGATTCGCCTTGAACTCTAAGGTCGGTCTGATACGATATAGCTAGAGCATCATCATTGTTGTAGTAGATAAGGAATACTTGGCTTGTCCTAGCAGGTACATCTGCCAGAAAAGCAACGCGTGCCGTCACAGTTGGCATCCATAGGGGCACATCTCGTGTAGGCGTTCCCTCAGGGTCTGGGTCGAGATTATCTTCTTTAAGATATTTTTGGATGTCATAGACTTGGCTGGGCACCTCATGGATAGTATGTGTAGATAAGTCTATTGATACAACTCTTATCTTTCGTTTGAGATCCTGCGCTTCGTCGGGATAGAAGGGCAGGAGTACTTCTACAGGTTCTGAGGTGCGATTGATGCCAGCGGTTTCGGATACCACAACTGCTTTGTAGTTCTTCCATTTACTGTCAAAAACAGTTGCATTAGAAGGAGCAATGAGTGTTTTTTTTGCAGTGAGGACAATGTCTTTGTCACTGGGATGAATATTTTTTTTGAGTCTTACTTGGATTTCTATTTCATATTCGACGCCAGGCTGCCATTGTAACCAACCGATGATGTGTGGATTTTTGTAAAGTGTCCCATCTTGAGAGAGTCCATATCCCGAAGGAGGCCTATGGCTTAGTGGGGGTCTATTTCCATCGGTCAATTCATCAGCTCTGTGCAAATCCGTAAATCGCAATGCTTTACCATTGACGATCGTAATCACTTCTATTATCGATGGTTGGGGCAAATTAATATCGGCAAGAATATGGTAAAACGGAATGGCTGGACTGGGAAATCCCAATTCGAGCTTATCAAATTCTAATTTTCCAAAATCGCTATCAATTGCTTTAGCGCTAAAGGAGCTTATAAGCATAAGTATTATGGCAATGGATAGATTGAATTGATCTTTCATGATTTCTTACTTGTAATTGTTATCAGGTTACGATCTCTGAGTGCTTGGACGCCGTCCAGCCAATGTCCGCCCATACCCCACATATAGTAAGTGAAGTACATTGTACTGTGTTGAAAAATGGGAGTCCACGGTTGGAATTCAGCATAGTAATGGTGGGCGTCGCCATTGGAAGGGTGATTCTGCCACATGTGTAAGAATAGGGGTTGATCTACGGGAAACGCACCTACGTATGTGATATCTTCTTTTGTATCATATGCGGCGTTCCAACCTTCTTTTAAAAAGAACAGCCGACCATAATATCGATCGGGGTTCATCCTATATTCGTGCGTACCATCAATCTCAGGTATGGTGAATACATCTTCAGTCCAATGCCGTTTTCCGAGTTCTAGGATTGGTTGTGGCCCCAGCACATTGGCCTCAGGGTTGCGAAATGTTAACTCGAACCTTATCTCTAGTAATGGAGAATCTCCATATAGAGTAAATGTTTTTTGCAACCTATTGCCATAGTAGTCTGTGAACATTTTTATTTGTACATAGTCCCCTTTGTCTTTCACCATTTCGGCGTGATATATCTGGTGGGTTTCCATGCTTCCTTGCCCTAAGAAGTCTTCGAAGCCTCCGTAGGGATAGTATCCGCGTTTTCTAAAAGGACGTTTATCATCAATTGCTTTTTTGGGCCAGAGTTTAAATAATACATTGTCATTTCGGCTCTTTACAATATATTCTATGACGCGTGCGCCGATAGCAAGTAGTGTGACTTGAACGCTATCATTTTCTAAACGGAATTCCTTTATGCCGTCAGAATTGAGGTCTATCTCATAAGCGTATGCCTTGCCTTGAGGGTGCCCAACACCCAATTGTGATGTATATATGGATTCCAAAGCGAAGACCCTAACTTTATAGTTTCCTGCTGGCACATCAAGGATGAATTCCATATCTTTAAATGTGCTTTGAGGTGTTTTGCAATCTTGCGTACTTTCAAAAACAACTTTTTCATCGTTATCAACATCCAATACTTGAACTTTGACAGGAAATGAGGATTTGTTGGTATAGTTGTGAATGGTGACAGGATAGGTTACTTGAGGTGCATGGCCATATAGAAGTCTATGCACAGATATAATGGGCGGCAAATCAAGCATGGCGATTGTGCTTTTATGATTATTTTTCCATCGATAGTTGATAGCTATTGCATTGGTATGATTCATAACTGAGCTACTGGGTTGCAGGTCATAAGATTTAGTTATGGTTGCTCCAGCTGGAATGCTTAGCTCCTTTGATAGGTCTTGCTCTACTTCTAGTCCATTTGGAAGTGTTAATACTATATGGCCAGAGGTTGTCGAGTTGGAATTATTACTTATTGTTACGCTCAATTTGTAATTGTCAACTGAGGACTGAAGGCTAATATGATCCGAGAAGTAATCTTCAATATATACTCTATCGAGATAGAGCATCTGCAATGTGTTACGGTATTGAGCGGGACCGATCATTTTGCCCTGAGCTAGGATTCCTACTTGGCGTCGATCCATGATGGATTGCCACAGGGTGGATTGTGAGAATTCTTCGCCTTTATTTACAAAAAGCATCATACTTGAAAGTGCACCACGATCCAGATTGCCTGTTCTCAATACAAACGGGACATCTTCACGGTCGATTTGCTCTTTATTGCCTTCATGTGCTAAGTATCCATCATAATGAAAGGGGTCTGCTAAGGTGTCCCAAACGGATCTAAAGACATAACCTTCGTTTTCCGAGGCAAAGTTTATCCATGACTCTTTAGTGAACATACTTTGTACTTGCAATGTACTGTAATCTTTACAGCCGTAGATTGGGGCAAATCCGACATCTGTAACTATAGGCATATGGACAGATCTCATCCATTCTTCTAACTCTGCCTTAGCAAGAAAGTCCATATATCCATCAAATACAAACCATGAATTGCCTTCATTCATACCTATCCCTATGACCTCAAGAGGGTGTCCTTGTGTACAAGTGACACTTTTCAATAATGTCTTGGCTCCAAACCATCCTTTTTTTAAATCATATTGATCAATGGTCTTAAGTGTGTTTTCTAATTGTGATTTGAATTGAGATCGGAGCTTTTCATCTTCGCAACTTACCACAAATAGCTTGTGGTTATTACTATGAAGAACGAATGCGTTGATAGGTGTAAAGTCCGTAGCATTATATTGGTGTGGATTCAATGATTCTGTCCAATCGTTGGTACTTCGTTTTTTGTTGAGCGCCACACCGATGGTTGAGTGACGATCAATATTTATCAATACATTTTGCTGCTTGAGTTGAGATGCAACTTCCTCTAATGTAGGAAGATCCAGTGTCTCGTAGTCTTCAGTGATGAGACCATTGATAAAACCTTCTTGCATGATGAGTCCAGACATACCGAGTTCCTCCGCCACATTGATTTTACTCTGAAGGATGGATTGTTTGATATCAGGTGCAGATATTTTAAACAGATTGCCATAGCGATGCCATTGTGTATAGGTGTCATGCCAATAATTGGTGTACCCATTGAATTGTCTGTTAGTTGTTATTGCACGGCCTTCCTGATCTTGTTGTGTCAACTTATCCATAATCTGGGATCGAAGTGGAACGACCAATAAGATTAGAATTACTAGGTGGATGGATTGGAGCAAGGAATTTCTACAGTGTAACATAAAATCTTGAGTTTAAGAGGTCTTGAGTAGTTGAAAGAATATAATATTCAGATTTAAATATCCTATAGTAGCAATGTTTTTAGCATTCAGCTTTGTGATAACGCCTCACCAATATAATAGAGTTATGTAAGAATTAGGTCTTCTGAAGACACAAAAAAGTATGCTTATCAAGATTCTATTTCGGCGAAATACTCTTGGTTTTTCAGTCAGAATGGGCAGAGATTATAATCGAAACACACATTGGTATCAATAATTGGCTTTGATTTTCTTAGGTTATAAAAACAGGAGACTTATTGTCGCAATTTAAACAATAAGCCTCCTGAGATTTGGAACGAAGTGATATTCTCAAAAGCGCTACCGAATATCCTTTCGTTTCGGTCCTTTGGTATCAGCGAGGTATTGCATTTTAGCCAGATTGGTGGCATACTCCAATGGAGCCATTCCCGATCTAAATGCTTCGGCTGTATAAAGAACATGACTCTTGATATCTTCTACATCTTCCTCAGAGAGCATATCTCCGAAATTGGGCATACCTTGTGATGCCAGTGCTCCTTCTAAGACGATTTGCTTATAGCTCGAGAGTGTACCGTCACTTGATTTGGCCAAGTCGGGAATGGCACCTCCCATAACACCTGTGTTCATGTGACAGCCTATACAATATCGGGCGTAGAGATCAAAGCCATAGCCGATATTTTCCGGTGGAGCTTTGGTTGTCATAGTAGTTAAGGTTTCTGTGACTGCCGGAAGTTTCTCAGGTGGTGTAGCAGTACCTCCGAGTTTAAAAGTATAGAAAGTCCCAGGATGTATTCGATTGAATACCTTGTGGGATAGACCTTTTGTACCGCCCCATCCGACAGGCAAGGTGATATATTGCTCTCCATCGACAATATATGAAATCGGAGCAGCTATAGCACCTGCACGAATATCAAAAGACCATAGACTTTCTCCTGTGCTGGCATCACGGGCATGCATCATGCCTTGTCCATCTCCTTGAAATACGAGTCCGCCTCCTGTTGAAAGAATTCCACCATTATTTCCGATAGGTTGATCGATGCCCCAAACTTCTTTTTGTGCTACGGGATCCCATGCGATGAGCTTTCCGGTAAACATTCCGGGTAGTGGAGCTTTGGGATTGGGATCAAAGACCGGAGGGAAGTAGAGCTTGCCTGCCATACTTACATTGCCACCGATACCACCTGCAATACCTTTATCTGAACCAAAACCGATGGCGGGGTTGTGATAGTATGGTCCTGATTCATTGTTGGCGGGTATATAGACCAGACCGGATTGAGGACTATAGGACATAGAGTGCCAATTGTGCCCACCTGTAGAGCTCGGTGTGATCCAATGCGTTTTTCCATCAGTATAGCGAGCTCCTTCTATTTCGATGGGACGGCCATTTTCATCTAATCCACTCGTCCAATTTTGATATACATATGCTTCACCGGAGATAAACTCGCCCGTAGTACGATCTAAGACATAGAAATATCCATTTTTTGGGGCTTGCATCAGTGTTTTACGCCTTTTTCCATCGATGGTCATATCCGCTAGGATAATAGGTTGCGTAGCCGTATAATCCCATGAATCACCCGGAGTAGTCTGAAAGTGCCACTTATATGATCCATCCTCGACATTGAGTGCTACAATACTTGAGAGATATAGGTTGTCTCCTCCTTCGGGACTTCTGATTTGGCGATCCCAGTGCGTGCCATTGCCGACCCCAATGTAAATTGTCTTTAGCTCGGGATCATAAACAATCGCATCCCAAACAGTGCCTCCGCCTCCTTGTTTCCACCATTCTCCAGTCCATGTTTTGGCGGCGGCTTCAAGTGCCGGATCTTCGAACTCATCACTGGGATCACCGGGTACGGTATAGAATCTCCAGACTTGCTCTCCTGTATCCGCATCGTATGCTGTAACAAAACCCCGTGCCGAAAACTCTGCGCCCCCATTGCCAATAATTACTTTACCATCAGCGATGCGGGGTGCTCCGGTAATGGAATACTTGCTGTCTTTGAATGTAGTCTGAACTTCCCAATTGACAGATCCATCCGCCGCATCCAAAGAGACCAGTCTTCCGTCCAGTGTACCGACGTAAACTGCTCCTTTGTACAATGCAACCCCCCGGTTGACAACTCCACAGCATAGGTCAGTAACCTTCTCTACAGGAACTCCTCCCTCGTATTTCCATATGATTGACCCCTTGCGTACATCTATGGCATAGACGACTGACCATGAACCAGTGGCATACATGATACCATCCACCACCAATGGAGTTCCTTCTATGCCACGTTTTGAGCCTACTTCCAGCGCCCAAGCGAGACCGAGATCTTTGACATTGTCTTTGTTGACCTGGTCGTGTGCTACGTATCGTTGTTCTTGATAAGTTTTACCATGAGTTAACCAATCTTCTGAACTGGCCGTAGTATTGGCTAAAGCAGCGTCGTCAATACCTCCTGTTACTGTCCGTATGTGTTCTACACTACCTTTGACCAAAGCTGCATCCTGGCATTGATAAAAGAAGATGAAAGCCAGACTAAGAGCTAAGGCATAAATAATTTGATTTTTCATAATTCCGTTTTGGTTTGTTTGAGTAGGCAAGATAATAGATCGTGGATTAAGACTAAGAAAAAATAATTAAACAATTTTTCTGCCATATGAAGTATTTTATCCTAATCTTGGTAAACGCCAGATATTAAAATGAATCATCGTTATATTTACATCATCGTTTTTAAGGTTGCTGCACTCACATACCTCTTGTGTATCACACTTATTTCATGTGAAAAATCTCCGGTTTCTGCCTTGGGGATTCAAGAGAGGATAGCGTTGTCTTTTGGGGGATATGACCGCAACTATATCATTTATGTACCAGCTCAGTTAGAAGCTCGACCTGCTGTTATAATACAGCTCCATGGAGGAGGAGGAACAGCGGCAGGAGCGATAGATGTATCAAAGGGAAGGTTTAATGAGTTGGCTGAAAGAGATGGCTTTATAGTGGTTTATCCCAACGCCATTGACAAAGTGTGGAATGATGGCAGGCGCTCGGAGTTTTCGACGGCATATCTTGAAGGGGTTGACGATGTGGGGTTTATCGTGCAGATATTGGAAGATCTTAGGGAGAGATACGATATAGATGTAGATCGCACGTATGCCACAGGTATGTCCAACGGCGGTTTTATGACAACCCGATTGTTGTGTGATCGAGCAGATAGGTTTCGAGGGGGAGCTATAGTAACAGCCACAATCTCGGAAGACTATCTCCCGGATTGTATGCCGTCTCAACCGGTTGGAGTAATCGTGTTTAATGGAACTGCTGATGAGATCGTGCCCTATGATGGAGGAGTGATCAGAGTATTCAATATGGAAAGAGGATTGATCATTTCTACTAGAGATTTTGCTTCGTTTTGGAGAGACCGCAATCAGTGCAGTTTAGATACCGAGATAGTCCAATTGACGGATGCGATAGATGATAATACAACTGTAAGTGTAGAAATTTATAATGGATGTTCTGTCGGTGGAGCAGTTGAGGTATATACGATTTATGGCGGTGGCCACACATGGCCGGGAGGTAAGCAGTATTTGCCTGAGGCCATTATAGGTAAGACTAGTAGAGAGATAGTCGCTTGCGATGTTATATGGGATTTTTTCAAAAAATTATAATCACAACCCTTGAGAGACCGTTAGAGAAAACAATTTCCCATTGTCCTCCTTGATTTACTGAAATTAAACTATCCCTCTCTGCTCCGCTTGGACTTATTGTCTGCTCATATTACTCTTATCCACATGGATTTAGAGTACCCATTTTAACACATGTCTTTTTGTGCCACCTTAGAGATATAGGTAGCATACTTAAAGATCCCTCTATAGCAAATGGTGTATCATATTTATTTTAAACCTCACTGGTCTGCTCCAAATGAATGTGTAGTACCATTTTGGAGCATGATCTTTTTCTGTAAACTAAATTACTGTGTCTGCCCATATTACTCCCTGGGCAAATGATAAGGTGTAGTCATGATATTTTGAGCTTTTTTACTATATTTAATCTTGAGTTGTTGAAGCGTCACATGGTATCAAATATTGAAAGCTCTTTAAACAAAAGAATCAGAACAGGAACCGTGATAAGAACTTGTGTTGCAATAATGTCGTGAAGAGGTTGTAATTTGGAATTAATGCAAAAGAAGACCACAATCTTGCATAGAAATCAAACGAGATAAAAAGGACAAAGGGCACA
>JAJRXG010000124.1 GCA_024276375.1 Bacteroidota bacterium
CATAGAATCCTCACTAAGGCCAAAAAATGTCATAAAGCAGAAGTAGTACAAAACGCACTTGTGCCAAGCATTCATTCTATATTGAAAAAAATAGGCATACCAAATGAGCCGACCGATGATGGCGAGGTGGATGAGTCCGAGGACGAGCCCCAGGCTTCCAAAAAGATGAACAAAATCCGATTCGGGGGCAAGTGGTATGTAGTCCAGTATAGCTTGTGCATTGTAAAAAGAGCCAAAAATCTGACGACTATATATCTCGGTATAAACGGGATAACCTCCCAATCCTACTCCAAAAGGGAACTTGTGAACTATATCAAAGGCATTTAGAAATGAGTAAAACCGGGTGTCATAAATCAATAGAGTAACAAATTGACTAAAAAAGAAATACATCAACGAGCCTATAGACACGGCAAAGAGCAATAATACCTTGGGCTGTCGGAGTGTAAAAAGCATCGTTGCACCAAAAAGTCCAATCACCATACTTCTGATTCCAAAACCAGCAAAGAGAATGAGTAGTATCAAAGGTATCTTGAGACGAATGGAAGAAATCATAAATAAGGTGTAACTCATCAAGAATCCGAGGAGATACCCGTACCGCTGTTTCATTACACCATAATCATCCAAACTTTGAACAAAGGAATCATTGAATTCAGAGACATATAGTTGCAACGGAACCTGACTCAAAATGATGAATGTCATGACAAACACAAAAAAGATCGCAAACACAAAAAAATAATTCATCCAATATCGGAAATGCGCCAAAAAGTCATGAGCAACCTTCAAAGCAAAAAAATGCGCCATTAACGCAATGAGCAAAAATAATATTTGATACAATACCCAAGTCACATTGGTGTATGGTGAGAGGAGAGCACTAATGATATAGATGGAGATAAGAAGATAAATGGATTTGGCAGAAGTCCATGAAAATTTGGTTTGATTTAATTTAGCGATAAAGACCGTCACAAGAGCTATAACACCTAAGTAATTTGTAAAATTATAAGCATCGCCCCCGGTGTTATTGATACTGGTTTCAAAACCGACAAGTTGTGTTAGATAAAAGTTAAGGTTGGTTAGGCGAAGCAATGAGATAAGCATAAGAAAGATCAAAAAACTAAACCCCCAATTCATGGGAGTGGAACTGAGATGGAGCCTATAAGTTTGACCTTTCACTCCTGCGAAGATAGGTAAGAACCGTTGAGTTGTAACAGGAAAAAACAAAAACTCAAGTGTTATATATTACGAATAAATATAAATTGTAAAAAAGTATATATATTTTAGCACCTGCTAAACGCAACTTGTTTTCTGATGTCTGCACCAATCAGATGACAAGGAGCATGAAAGCAGACTTGAGAATGTTAAGAACCATCATCCTAATATTAGCGACTTTGTCGTTCATACGGCCTGAAATATATGCTCAGACCAAAGTGGGAGACAATGTGCTTACTATTGATTCTGCCTCTATCCTAGAGTTGGAAAGTACGTCACGTGGATTTCTTCCTTCTCGTCTCACAACAGTTCAGCGGGATGCTCAAACAGCTTGGGACTTAGCACACATTATTTTCAATACAACGGATAGCTGCTTACAAATCTATACTGGTACTTCTTGGGAATGTTTACAACAAGGAGTAGCGGTAGATTCTACGATATATAACTCTAACGGTACGCTGACAACCAACCGAACGATTACCATGAATGGTAATGATCTCACTTTTGATGGTTCAAGAGACATTATCATTACAGATAATGGTCGGATTGGTATAGGCACACTCTCTCCCAACGCCCTTTTGGACGTTGCGGGAGGTACCGTTCGTCTTTCTGACTACGGTTCCGGTGCGATTAGTGGTTCAGAGAGGTATTTGTTGGGCGTTGATAGTAACGGTGATGTCATTGAAGTGGATACCCTTGGGGTAGGTACTGACAATCAAACTATCGACGCCCTTTTTATTCGCAATGACACACTGTTTATCTCATTGGAAGATGACGGCGAAGCGGACTTATACATTAACTTGAGTCCTTATCTGGATGATATAAACATCTTTGAAGACAATGGTACATTGACTGCCAACAGACGTATGGCACTTAATGGCAACTACCTGCAATTAGATGGTAGTGATGGAACGAGTTATACTCAATTCCAAAATGATGGAGACATTGTCCAATACGGCAATACTCCTGTTCACCAGCTTTTGGATACGACCAATAATGTCGAAGTCAATCTATCCGCTCAAGGATCATATGGAACGGTAGGAACTGTTACGGATCATTCCTTCAATATTATTCAGAACAATACGACGGCGATAAGTGTCCTGAACAATGATTATATAAGATTTCCGGATTATGGAGATGGCAATAGAACGGGTGCACCAAATTATATACTCGGTGTTCAAAACGATGGAGATCTTGTGGATGTGAGCCTCTCCTCTTTGGGTACTGATGATCAGATTGTAGATACTTTTCAGATTGTCAGTAATCAGCTACAGCTTTCGCTTGAAAGTGATGGGGTTGGTGTCCAAACAGTAGATTTGTCGCCATATCTTGATGATCAAACCGTCTCGTTGACAGGAGCGGGTATCAACGTAGTCAGTGGTACATATCCGTCGTTTACAATCACAGGAACTGAAGTTGATGGTAGCATCACCAACGAGACAATATCGAGTTTTTCTTACACGGCTTCCTCCGGGCAGTTACGCATAGTCGAAGCAGGAACCAACTATGATGCGGTGATCTCTCTAATGACTGGCGCTACTTCGGGGGCCAATGGGGTAAGAGGATTGGTTCCGAGAGCGCTGGCGGGAGAAGAAGGATATCTACTGACAGGTGCAGGGACATGGTTAGATCCAGCATCCATAACAGGAAGTAATATCTATACGGCAGACGGAACATTGTCCGCAAACAGGACTGTGGGCTTAAGCACCTATGACCTAACATTTGATGGTACTACAGATATCGTGTTTCAGACGGATGGAGATGTAGGTATAGGCAAGATTCCCACAACCAAGTTAGACGTTGAGAGCACTAAGAACGACAATTCGTTTATATTTACCCAGACCAATGTATTGACAGGAGAAAAAGATGTGTTTACGATAGAAGATCAAGATACCGGAGGAGGA
>JAJRXG010000125.1 GCA_024276375.1 Bacteroidota bacterium
AAGTTTGTTGCAGAGCAAGATCTTCAAGCAATGCCCTCATCCCTTCAACTCAATGACACCTATCACTACTTATGGTGTATCAAGGAAGCCGTATTCAAGGCTTATGGGTTGGGATCTGTTGATTTCAAACATGATATCCGAGTACAAGTATGTGAACCTACATTTTCGGGATTTCGTGTTGCAGGATACTTATCCAACCGATCTGTTCATCAGTCATTTGATGGGGATATATGGAAGGCGGGGATATATTATTACGCATGTATCATTCTCAAGACCTAAGTCCGTCCTCCTCCTTGGATGATCCTTTGTACTTGGCTTCGCTCCGTAGGTGTATTGACATTGACCAAAAATGATGCATCCTCCATTTCAACAAGTTGGATGTCGCTATTGATCAATACCTTGCGTGGACAATTATAACCCAGTCCCATAAAATGCAACAATCTATGATAAGACTTGGGCTCCCAGAGCGTCATCAAGGGTTCAGGCCAATCCGTCTGTGGATTGCGAAAGCATGTCGCCACTTTGGAGCGATTGCGCTGACTCAATAAAGCATCTATGTGTTGAACGCCGATCAACGGAAGGTCACAAGCCACCACAAACCACGCGGCATCCGGATCCTTTTTGAAGGCACTTAGTATCGCTCCAAAGGGCCCTGAGTTATGATATTGGTCCAATACTACCTCCTTACCGGCATACCGCTCTTGTTGCTCCATACGACACGAAACAAAACTTCCAATTCCAGCCAGATCCAATAGATTGACAATATGCTGCACTTGCGGAAGGCCATGATACGATATCGTTGTTTTGTCCGTCCCCATCCTCGTACTCTTCCCTCCGGCGAGGATCAATCCTTTGATCGCAGGAGGTACGAGGAGCTCTTGTGAGATCCGGTCGGCGGCAGAAGCGATATCATCAATATCGATTATGGTGACATCCTTAGGAAGCTTGGGGTGTAAAAACTCATAGGGCGATTCTATGCCCTTATCCAGAATAACCAACCGAACATCTGTGAGTCGATCGAGTTTACGTTCAAGGGATTCCTTTTTTTTTCTGTTACAAAACACAATCTGTTTTTGCGAATCAAAATGATTGCTATTAACAAAGGTGAGATCCATTTGGCTCAAGGCAAATCTTAAATCAAATTGATTCAAGGATTGGGTACTTACAATCTGATGATGTGAGATTTTGTCCGTGATCTTGTACAACGATGGAGCATCACTCACCTTATGATCTGCATCTACATAAGCGGTCATAACTTGTTCTCCCAACTGTCCCGCTACTTTCTCAATCCAAGTGGTTAATATACTGCATGGAGCGCCCAATACGCCTACCTCGTTACGCCCGTATTGACCCCAAGAGGTACGCCGTATAGGTGGGTGCTTCTCATGTTTTTTGATAGTCCTTTTTTCCACCTGTTTTCTTTATTAAACCTGTTCTGACAATAGAAATATCATGCCCCATAGATTTACACATATCGTAAATTGTCAAGGCGGCTACACTCGCTCCGGTCAATGCTTCCATTTCGACGCCGGTCTTTCCGGTCACCGTCACTATACAGTCGATAATCACTTCATTATTGTTGTTGATTAATATGTCAACTGAGCACTTATTGAGAGGTAACGGATGACACAAAGGAATCAAATCATATGTTTTCTTGGCTCCCATGATCCCGGCAAGAATTGCCGTTTGAAACACCGGCCCCTTTTTAGTCGTTATATGATTTTCTCGGAGGTGTGCGATAACGGTGGGATTAAGTAGTACCACACTTCTGGCGTGCGCCATGCGTTGGCTTACTTTTTTCTCTCCTACGTCAACCATCTGTGGTTGTCCCTTCGAATCAATATGCGAAAATTCATCCATCATCGTGATATATCAAATTAAATACGTCCAATATCCTTCTTCCAACATCAATGTACAACCCCAATACCGGCAGAAACTCTAAATCACAACACAATGATACTTGATTACGAGCAAATGTGCAGATATTTGTCGATTGTCCGGATGCATCTTCAACAATTGTCTTAAATCAATTAACTTGTGTAGATCATCGTCAACATGAACAACGGTAGTCATGAATCACTCCTACAATCCTGTACTTTTACTTGTTCTTATGATGTACTTCGTCATCCTATCCGGATGTAGTGACGATACAGATGCAGCTTCAGAGGGTGATGTCATTGCTGCATATCTCTCTGCCAATGGTATTGCGGCTCAAAAGACAGATTTTGGATTTTATTACATTATCGACACTCCGGTCAATGCCAACTTTGCGGATACCTTGAAGCCGCTTTCTAACTATTTGGTTATTACTCATCTAAAAGGAGCACTGCTTGACAACACGGTTTTTGGAGATACTAAACAAAAAGGTGATGGCCAACCCATTGTATTTGATTTATCTCATAATCGCATCATCGAAGGATTGAGGAGGGGCATCGCACTATTTGGAAGAGGACAATCCGGAAGATTGTTTTTGCCGTCCCGGTTGGCATATGGCTCCGGCGGAGATCCAGTATTGGGTATCCCTCCCAATACACCTGTCATGTACTACGTCGAACTACAAGATTTCTATCCTAACGAATCCGCATACAACGACTCCTTGATCACTCAATACATACGAGAGCAACGCATAGCCATAGATACGACCCTTTCGTCCGGTATATATATCACCATTGTAGATCCCGGTGACACGCGCAATATGCCGGGCAATCAAGATACGATCGTGATGCAATATCAAGGATATTTCTTCAGTGGAGAACTTTTTGTGGATAGCAGAAGTGTAGGTATTGCAGATACGATCGATCTCGGGCAATCAATATCCGGATGGTCTAGAGGCATACCAGTATTTGGCGTTGGTGGAAGAGGACGTATGATTGTCCCTTCGCAAATGGCATATGGTTTCGATGGTACCGATACCATTCCACCATACACGCCATTGATATATGATATCCGGCTACTTTCGATTCAATAAGATGCTATTAGAATCACTTAGCCGCGGCGGCGATGATCTTCTGAACTTCCTCGAGTGTCCATTGTTTCAACACTTCGGGATCTAGTAGTTCTCCTTTGGCGCGCGGTATTTTTATGCTTTTTTTCTTGAATCTTATGAAGGGACCCCAACGACCATTCTCGAGAGCGATTTTCTCCTTAGGCCATTGTTTGATATAGCGATTGGCTTCTTTTTCCACTTTCGCCTTGATCAATTCATGAGCTTCATCCAAAGTCAAATTGTCAAAATCATACTTCTTGTTGACATTCACATACATCCCATTCCACTTTAAGAATGGCCCAAATCTGCCTTTCCCCTTAGTGATTGGCAGATCTTCATATGTCCCAATCGGTTCATCTTCTTTTCGCTTTTGCAAAATCAGTTCGATGGCTTGATCGAGTTCAATCTGCATCGGATCCATGCCCTTAGGTAGGGATACAAACTTCCCGTCAAACTTTACATATGGCCCGTATCTACCTGCGCCGATTTCGACGTCTTTCTCTTCAAATTGACCGACCGTACGCGGCAACTTAAACAGTTCCATCGCTTGCTCAAAGGTCACAGTCTCCATGCTCATCCCCGGCTGAAGATTGGCAAATCTGGGTTTGCCTTCCTCTCCGACTTCTTCGCGCGTTCCTATCTGAATCACCGGACCAAATCTCGTCAGAGTGACAAAAACTTGATGTCCCGTCTTGGGATCAGTGCCTAGGATACGCTGCCCTTTGGCACGTTCTGCATGCTCCAGTGTTTTCTCAACACTGCCGTGAAATGGGCTATAGAAGTCCCGGATCATCTCCTTCCATCCACGCTTTCCATCGGCTATTTTGTCAAATTGCTTTTCGATCTCGGCAGTAAAACCGTACTTCATGATACTATCAAAGTGCTTATCGAGAAAGTCTGTTACAATTTTGCCGATATCCGTCGGAACCAATCGGTTGGATATGGCTCCGGTCATTTCTGTCAATTCCTGAGATTCGACTTTTCCCGATGGTGTCAAAACAAACTCTTTGTATTCCCTAGACCTTCCCTCTCTTTTCTCCTTGATGACATAACCCCGGGCTTCTTCCATGATCTTGGTGATGGTGGGAGCATAAGTAGATGGACGCCCGATACCTAACTCTTCCAGTTTTTTGACCAATCCAGCTTCAGTATATCGCGAAGGAGGACGTGTAAATCGTTGTGTCGCCTTGATGAGATCCAAAGTCAATACTTGTCCTATACTCAATGGAGGAAGAATGCCCTTATTGTCTTCTTCCTCATCGTCATCTTTGGATTCCATATATACTTTGAGAAATCCATCAAACTTGAGTACCTCACCACTTGCTCTAAGTGATCTGTCCTTCATGGTAGATATAGAGATATCAACGTTTGTTTTCTCGAGTTTGGCATTGGCCATCTGACAAGCGATCGTCCTTTTCCAAATCAATTCATAGAGTCGCTGTTGGTCTCGATTGTCACTTACCACGATACGATCCATGTATGTCGGACGAATCGCTTCGTGCGCCTCTTGAGCCCCACTTTTAGACTTATACTTTCTGACTTGGTGGTAGTGTTCGCCGTATGCCGAAACAATATGATCAGCTATTGCACCGATTGCAGTATTGCTCAATGCCATCGAATCCGTACGCATATAAGTAATCAATCCCTGTTCATACAATCTTTGAGCTGTTGACATGGTACGTTTAACAGCAAACCCTAACTTTCTACTCGCCTCTTGCTGCAATGTCGATGTAGTAAAAGGAGGTGCGGGTTTCCGTTGTGTTGGTTTGACTTCAATATTTTCTATCTGAAAGACGGCATTTTTACACAACTCCAAAAAGGCTTGTACTGCCTTCTCATCTTTTAGTTTGTCCGTAAGCTCGGCCTTGAGTTCGGATTTTCTTCCATCCTTGTCAAGTACTTCAAAAAGCGCAGAGACCTTGTAATAAGGAACCGTCTCAAAAGCCAATATTTCACGTTCCCGCTCGACGATCAACTTAACGGCTACCGACTGTACTCTTCCTGCCGACAATTTATTTTTAACCTTCCTCCACAATACTTCACTCAACTCAAATCCGACGAGTCTGTCCAGTATCCTCCGTGCTTGTTGTGCATTGACAAGATTTTGATCTACCCGACGGGGATTTTGAATGGCTTTTTGGATAGCTGGCTTCGTAATCTCGCGAAAGACGATCCGCTTGGTTTGATCTATGTCCAGCCCCAATTCTTGACACAAATGCCACGAAATCGCCTCTCCTTCTCGATCTTCATCCGTTGCGAGCCAAACTTCATCAGCCTTCTTGACTTCTGACTTGAGTTGGCTGACGACTTTCTTCTTTTCGGGAGATACGACATAGTGCGGTTCAAAATCCCGATCTATCGATATCCCTTTATTGCCTTTGTCCAAATCCCGGATATGGCCATAACTCGATTTGACAGTAAAGTCTTTGCCGAGATATTTCTCAATCGTTTTAGCCTTCGCCGGAGACTCTACTATAAGGAGGTTTTTAGCCATATTATTATGATTAGAAATGATCAATGAGGCGCAAAACTAAAATTTTCAAGCGCTAATAGAGCATGAAAATTTTATCCACAGTGATTTTTAACTATTTCAATCAATAAATATTGTTGGCACCTCAAGACTAATTGACAAATTTTCCATTGCTGTAAATGACTTGTTGATCAGCATAAATACGTCCTCCGTCTTTCATGTTGGCGATTAAATCCCAGTGGATACTACTATTGTTTTGACCACCTGTATGAAGATAGCTCTGTCCAAGTGCCATGTGTATGGTGCCCCCTATTTTCTCATCAAAAAGGATATTCTTGGTAGCCCGCTGTATGTTATAATTGGTGCCGATAGCAACCTCTCCAAAACGTCTAGCTCCGGGAATCTCCATGACTGCATCCAATACTTCTTGCCCTTGTTCTGCAGACCACTTGATCACTTCACCTTCTTTCACTTCGAGAGCAATACCACTCACTTCCTTACCGCGATAGACGGACGTATAATCGAAATAAATTATGCCATTGACACTGTCTTCTACGGGGCTCGTGAATACTTCTCCACTGGGCATATTTGTTCGGCCGTCAGAATTAATCCAAGTACGTCCTTTTACACTAAAAGAGATATCCGTCCGATCATTCTGATAGGTTATAGTGCTTCGTGTATTGAGATCCTCTACAATGTGTCGTTGGTTGGCACGCACCTGTCGCCAAGCATTTTTAGGGTCTTTTTCAAAAAGAAGACATGCATTGTAAACAAAGTCTTCATACATCTCAAGTGACATATTGGCCATCTGAGCAGCT
>JAJRXG010000126.1 GCA_024276375.1 Bacteroidota bacterium
CGTCAAAATTAGAAAAACACATCGATACCTTGGTATCTTTATCGGGATTCAATTTCTGATGTGGACGATTAGCGGTCTATATTTTAGCTGGACGGATATAGACGAGATCCATGGAGACCAATATAAAAACTTGGAATATCAACCTAAAGCTTTTCAGAATTTGATAAGCCCCGGGGAACTAAATATTTCGACCGGTGTATCCGATATAGAAATCAGAGATATTAATAACACCCCCTATTATTGGATTAACCAAGATAAATTGTATAACGCCCTTGACGGCACACCTAAAACACGTATCACTGAGGAAGAAGCTCTGTACATTGCTAATAACTATATGCAAAATAACTTAGTCGTCACATCCGTAGAACGAATCGAAAGAGTAGATCCAAAACATGAGTATCGCGAAAAACTACTGCCGGCTTTCATTATTTCTTATGACAATACTGAGGATCTCAAAGCTTATGTTTCGATAAAGGATGGGAAGTTTCAGACCGTTCGGCATCGTAGTTGGAGGTGGTTTGATTTTTTATGGATGACGCATACTATGGATTATCAAGGTCGAGATAATTTTAATAATTTGGCTTTGCGAGCCTTCTCCATACTTGGACTTATAACCGTGTTGAGTGGGTTCTTGCTTTGGTACATATCCTCACCTTCAATACGCAAACTGAAAAATCACATTCCATAAATGAGTATCTCCATAATTGCAAATCATATCCTACCAGTGTTACTATTCAGGAGGGTGCTTTTGAGATAAAAAAAGGCAATTTTTTCGTCAGATGACGCTTATTTTTTGAGGCATAGCAGCCCTACGGCGAAAAAAATAGCGGAAATATGACGGGAAAAGTGTTTTTTTTAGCAAAATTGACGCCTACCTGAATAGTAACTACCAATAAAAGGAATCAATAAATATGAAGGAACGATGTGATGTAGTTTCAATATTTTATCGCATCATGTATCGTTTTGTTTACGAATCAACTTAACATAGGATCTGAAGTGACACTATCAACAAGACACAGGCGACAATAGAGATCCTTATAGAAAATTTTTCTTAATTATGCAACAGAGTTGCACTAATTTTGATTTACATTTGTCGATCATATGAGATTAATTTCATACATATTGGCGATTACCATATTTGTTATGGCCATTTCACCGTGTACTGATGAAGCTGATCTGCTATCAGGTACAGATCAATCTCATATTGAGGAAGATGCACATCACCATGACGGACAGCCCGTTGATGATTGTACCCCATTCTGCTCTTGCCAATGTTGCGGAGCATCAATCACCCTACCATCATGGTCTTCCTTGGAAGAATATGTTGAAACACCATCATATTCCTATACTTCGCATTACTCGTTCCATTATCGTTATGACTACTCCAACGGAGCATGGCAACCGCCTAAATTCTGTTAATCTACTCTGATAGAGCTCCTACTATCTTACACTAATCCTTGATTAATAACAATGCATTTGGGTCTAGTATTGAGATAGATGATCCTCTTCATCTTAGCAATAAGCTATAATTCCTAATCTTGATTCAGTCCCAATACAAATGACGGACTGGTCTGATGCATTTTTAGTTTTATCTGTCAAGGCATTAGAACTACCACATTGAGATGGTGGTCACATTGGCAATAAGGCAAAATTTTTAACCTAAACAACAATAATGATTAACAGTATTATATCATTTTCTATAAAGAACAAACTCATCATCGGTCTGATGATGTTTGCTTGGATAGGACTTGGGATTTATTCTATGACAGTTGTACCCATCGATGCGGTACCCGACATCACCAACAACCAAATACAAGTTATAACCACTTCGCCCAATTTAGGTACAGAGGACATCGAGCAATTTGTCACTTATCCGGTCGAATTGGCGATGGCCAATCTGCCGGGTGTAACAGAAATCAGATCTATATCTCGATTTGGGCTTTCGGTAGTAACGATCGTTTTTGAGGACAAAGCCGGGACGTACCTACCACGACAATTGGTATCAGAAAAACTCGCAGATGTAAAAGGGCAAATACCTCAAAAATTTGGAGAACCATTTATGGGACCCATAACTACAGGTCTCGGAGAGATATATCAATATACCCTCCAAGTCGCTCCCGAATATGAAGAAAAATATTCCGATACAGACCTAAGAACTTATCAGGATTGGATCGTAAAGCGACAAATGGCCATGCTGCCCGGCGTGGTCGAAGTCAACAGCTTTGGAGGAAGGGTAAAGCAGTATGAAGTGGCCATAGAACCCGACAGGCTAAAAAGTATGAATATCAGTATCGCCGATGTGTTTATGGCGCTTGAGATCAATAATGAAAATACGGGTGGAGCTTATATTGTAAAAAACCATAAAGCCAACTTTATCAGGAGTGAAGGACTAACCAGAACGCTTGAAGACATCGAAAATGTAGTTGTAAAAACTGTTAATGACATACCCGTATTGATCAAGGATATAGCAGTTGTCAAGTTTGGACATGCCGTTCGCTACGGCTCCTTTACAAAAGATGGACAAGGCGATGCCGTCGGTGGCATGATACTCATGCTCAAAGGTGGCAATTCCAACAATGTGATAGGTAGAGTAAAAGATAGAGTAAGAGAAATTGAAAAATCGCTGCCGGAAGGTATCACGATAGTGCCATTTATTGATCGAGCCAAATTGATTGAAAGGACAACAAGTACGGTTTTTAACAACTTATTGGAAGGAGGCTTGATTGTAATTTTTGTATTGGTTTTGTTTCTTGGAAATTTCAGAGGTGGCTTGATAGTGGCATCAACCATCCCTCTTTCTCTACTTTTTGCATACATAATGATGAACATTTTTGGTGTGTGGTCTAATCTCATGAGTCTCGGTGCTATAGATTTTGGGATAATAGTTGACGGCGCTGTAATCATTGTCGAAAGTGTTGTATTTTATATAATGCAAAAAGTGCGAAAAGTTGATACCGGCATTTTGTCACAAGAGGAACTTGACAAAATATCCTACACCTCTTCGAGCAAAATGATGAATGCTGCTTTTTTTGGTCAGCTTATTATTCTCATAGTTTTTCTTCCGATACTGACATTGCAAGGTGTTGAGGGTAAGATGTTTAGTCCGATGGCCATGACATTTAGTTTTGCTGTGATCGGTGCCATGATATTATGTTTGACATACGTGCCCATGATTTCTTCGGTATTTCTAAGTAGAAGACCATCACAAAAGATTCTCTGGGGTGACAAATTCATCAATTGGCTGATCAAAATATACGATCCCATCTTACGTATAGCATTAAAGGGCAAGGCAATCATCCTCATCACTGCCGTTGTCTTTTTAGCATTGTCCGTTTACACTTTTTCAAAAATGGGAGGAGAATTTGTACCCAAATTGGATGAGGGAGACATAGCGATGCAGGCTTTATTAAAGCCTGGAAGCTCCTTAGAAGAAACCGAAAAAGTCTCCGCTCAGATAGAAACAACTATTCTTGAAAATTTTCCTGAGGTCACCGAAGTGCTTTCAAGGATTGGTGTGGCAGAACTACCCACTGATCCTATGCCCATGGACATTGCAGATATGTTTATTATGCTGAAGCCCGAAAGCGAATGGGTCTCGGCTAGTTCTAAGAATGAGCTCATCGATAAGATAAAGGACAAACTGTCTTACTTAGCAGGGGTTAATTTTGAATTTTCGCAACCACTAGAGCTCCGATTTAATGAACTCATGACCGGTGTTCGTCAAGACGTGGCCATCAAATTATTTGGAGAGGACTTAGATCGATTGGCTACTTATGCTCAAAAAATGGCGGGGATTATTGGTTCCGTCGATGGTGTGGCGGATCTGAAGGTTGAAGCAACCAAAGGTCTCCCCCAGATGACCGTCCAGTATGAAAGAAAAAAGCTCGCTCAATACGGACTCAATGTCCAAGACCTAAATACCATCGTCCGGACAGCTTTTAGTGGAGAAACAGCAGGAGTCATATTTGAAGGAGAAAAACGATTTGATTTGGTGGTAAGATTGAAAGATGAACACAAAAAGAGCATCGACAATCTAAAGAACTTGTACGTCTCTCTTCCTGGAGGACAACAGATACCTTTGAAGGAAGTGGCAAAGGTAAGCTATCAGGATGGGCCCATGCAGATATCTAGAGAGGGTACTAATCGCAGGACTTATGTAGGTATCAATGTAAGGGGCAAGGACGTAGAAACTGTAGTCAATGAAATTCAGTCAAAACTAGATGCACAGCTCGATTTGCCACCGGGTTACTACATTAAATACGGGGGCTCATTTGAAAATCTTCAAAGAGCTAAAAGTAGGCTCATGATTGTTGTCCCAATAGCCCTTGCATTGATTTTTGTACTACTGTATTTTGCCTTGAAATCATTATCACAAACGGTGATGATATATATGGCCATTCCATTAGCGGCCATAGGAGGGATATTTTCGTTGTGGTTGAGAGATATGCCATTTAGTATTTCGGCCGGAGTGGGATTTATCGTGCTCTTTGGTGTAGCGGTGCTCAATGGTCTGGTACTTATCTCAAGTATGAACGACCTGAAATCAGAGGGACTTAGCTTAAAGGAAAGAATATTTAAAGGTACAAAAGAAAGGATTCGACCCATATTTCTTACAGCCTCTACAGATATATTAGGCTTTATGCCTATGGCGCTTTCCACTTCCGCAGGTGCAGAAGTACAGCGTCCATTGGCTACGGTCGTCATCGGCGGTTTGTTAACAGCATCAATATTGACACTGATCGTCATACCGATATTATATAGCCTCATAGAAGCCAGAGCAGAAAAAAGACAATCGAAAAAAAGTAAAATAAAATTGAGTGGTATGAACCTTACAGGCATTCTTATGATTCCCTTGCTCGGATCGTTTTTCTTAGTGGTACAACCTAGGTCAGAGGCACAAGACATGAATATAACTTCTTTTTCCCTAGAAGATGCAGTGGATTTTGGCCTACGTCATAATGGAGGAATTAAATCAGCCAATTTCGAGATCGAGCGTTTAAAAGTGCTCAAAGGAACATCCCTTAACATAGGTAAGACAGATTTAGGATTGCAATTGGGACAATACAATAGCTATGAAGCGGATGTGGCTATTTCAATCGGACAGGGATTTCAACATCCCAAGGTATATAAGTATCGTGAAGCATTGACAGAGGCCAATGTGAGAACAGGAGAATATCAAAAATTAGTAACGGAAAATGATTTGATTAATGAAATAAAACGCACCTGGTATCAATTGGCATATCTCAAAGAACTCAATAAACTCCTCTTCTATCAGGACAGTTTGTATGTCCAATTTGTAAGAGCCACAGATCTAAGATATGAAACCGAGGCCGGCACATTTTTAGAAAAAGTGACTGCCCAGTCTAGATTAACGGAAGTCAGAGCAGTGATCGCACAAAACGAGGCCAATATTATTATTTTTCAAAAACGATTGCAGACTCTTCTAAATAGTCCCAACACTATTGATATAGTGCCTGACTATATATTTAAAAAAGAATTGCAATTAAACTTGGATTCGAGTATGGTTGCAAACAATCCCAATCTAGGTTTTTTGGTAAATCTGATAGATGTAAGTGAAAAAGAAGCTAATCTGGAAAAATCAATGTTATTGCCGGAGTTTTATGTCGGATATGTCAACCAATCGCTGACAGGCGATTTTGAAAGAGGCGGCACTATAAAATCTTATGGTATTGCTAAGCGATTTTCATTTGTTCAATTTGGGGTAGCTATTCCCATTTGGAAAAAATCTTATAGGGCTCGAATCGAAGCTGCCGAGCTATTTCAACAGAAGGCAGAAAACGATGTGATGTATTATCAAACCATCCTGAGAGGCGAATACGAAAGAGTGGTGCAAGATTATTTAAAATATAAATCAACACTTGATTACTATGAAAACAATGCATTGCCACAAGCAGATCTCATCCTCTCCAATGCTAAAAAAAGTTTCGAAAACGGAGCGATAGACTATGTAGAATACATTCAAGGATTGAACACCGGTATTGATATAAGAAACAATTATATAAACCTATTAAACCAATACAATCAATCCATTATAGCTATAGAATATCTGGCCGGCAACAAGCAACCCAACTAGATATTTTATGGATCTGTAGAACATATAACATCAAACTAAAATACAATCAATAAATATAAAATTTATAAAAATGAGAAATACTGTCAATTTAATTATTGGAATTCTGATGATGAATATCATCATTTATGCTTGTACCTCTTCACCTACCACTGATCGTGCCAATGACGAGTATGAGCACCAAGAGGGACACGACGATCACGAAGGTGAAGAACATGCAGAAGGGATCGTTTCACTGACTCAAATGCAGATGGATGCAATAGGGCTACAACTGCTGAGTGTCGAAAAGCGAAATATGAATATCGCAGTAAAAGTCACGGGAAAACTGGACTTAGAACCACAGGACAAAGCAGACATCAGCCCCGTGTTGGGAGGTATAGTCAAACAAATCAATGTATTTGAAGGTGATAAAGTTGCCAAAGGACAAGTACTGGCGATATTAGAACATCCAGACTATATTCAACTACAACAAGACTATCTCAATAATTTGAACACTCAGCAATATCTACAAAAGGAATATGAAAGACAGAAGAAACTGTATGCCGAAAGAGTAGGCTCAGGCAAGGACTTTCAAAAAATAAGTGCTGACTATAGTAACAATAAAGCCGCAACAATAGCCCTAGAAGCCAAGCTTAATATGCTCGGACTAAATGCAAAGGAAATAGCCAAAGGCACGATATATCCAACCCTAAATATTGTCTCTCCTATGAGGGGTAAAGTCAGCCTCGTGGAGACAAATGTAGGAGCCTATGCCGAACCACTCTCTAAACTATTTGAAGTTGTCAACAACGACAAACTCCACGCAGACCTCATGGTATATGAAAAGGATATAAGCAAGATCAAATTGGGTCAAAAAGTATATTTCTCCACTTCTAGCCTACCTGGAATAGAAATGGCAGCTAAAATATATGCCATCAGCCCTGCTTTTGAAAACGACCCTAAGGCCATACATGTGCATGCAAAAATCACAAACAAAAAAAGATCACTCATACCCGGCATGTATATTCATGGACGTATTATCGCCGACAATGTGTTGACGTCGGTAGTGCCGGATCATGCTATTGTTGTAGAAGAAGGAAAGTCCTATATATTTATAAAAACCAATGAAGAAAACCATGATGATCACAATCCCGGCATTGATTCCATAAAGAATGATGAAGACAACCATGACGATAATGGGAACAAGGATGATGAACATGGACATGATGATCACGACAAAGGAAAATGGACTTTTGAAATGGTAGAGGTAATCCCCGGAATCAGCGATGGTGGCTATGTACAGATAAAATTGCTCTCCCCATTGCCTGAAGGAGCTCAAATAGCCGGAAACTCAGCGTACTACTTGCTGGCAGAAAAAGACAAAGGTGAAACAGAACACGCGCATTGATCAAGTTATTGATAAAGTGGCTCCTCGCAATTAAGCCACAAAAACTGAGATATAGGGATGTGGAAGTACCAACGTATATGACATAGCAAAATTCAAACTCCTCATTCCCAAATATCAACTATCAGGTAATGGGAGCCCGTCAGGAGCATCTTGCTCTGATTTGAATCCCCTCGATGGGGTGACAAATCAGCTAAAAACAAATGTGGATGGCGCCAACACAATTGACCAGACAGTACAAGGATCACCGTCGGTCCCATATTGCTAATGCAAAAATATGACGCTTTTTTGTATTATTACTTAACCAATATAATTTTGTCCGATTAATAGGGGGCTCAATCACATTTACGCAACACCTTCATCAGTTAATGAAAATAATGTCACCTTTGAAAAAATAATGGTGATACCGGGAAATACTGAAGGAGGATTTACTGCCATCAAGCTCATAGACCAACTTCCTGACGATTATAAAATCGTTACCAAAGGAGCATGTCTATGCCCAATCAAAATCAGAAGAACTAAAACACGCAGATTGATCAACGGACAATAGTATGCGGAGTCAGTCTGGTAGAGAGTATGCAGTCTAATCTAACGTTACTTATTTGACTAATACATCTTTTATAATACACACCGTCAGAAATTGGCAAAAGTGAATATATTTATTTGATCACGATTGGACATATCTAAAAATTGATTCATATAACCCAATTCTACTTTTATCTGATCATTGACTTTCAACCCCAGCCCGGCATAGAGCCTATTCCTATCAAATACTCGATTCATGTCATTTAAGAAGATCTCATTATAGAGGGATAAATAAAATTTATTGCTACCATTCTTTTTATCCAAAGGTATATTTATGCCCAGAAAATACCGAAATCTCATTCTAAAATCCTCACCTACAAAACGCTGCTCAAATCTATATCGATGACTCAATGCCACACTGCCGATCTTCTGCTTCGAAATAAACTGTTGAAATATTCGATGTTCACCTATGGCAACCTTATCTTCATCCAAATCATTCAGATAGTTCTCGGATAATATATATCCATATCCCAATAAGATATTGGCATTATCTTTTATATTATAACCAAGGCCCGTACGCAATAGGAGTTGTTCAAGGTCTCCTATGGCATTGTAATTTCTGTGCTGAACTTCGTGATGTATATTCCACTTAGAATTTATCTTCTTGTTGCCAATATATATGAGCCAATTTCCTAAATTACTACTTTGAGCCAGGCCAAACATCGGCAGCATCAACCCAAAGATCAATGCTGCCAAGGTAGATTTTATGTTCATCCAATAAAATAATTTACGACTCATAAAACGTCACGCCACCCGTATGGATGTCATACATCGCTCCAACTATGGTGATCTCATTATCTTTCACCATTTGAGCCAAAACCTCACTTTCCTCAAGTATTCTATCGATGGTCAACTTCACATTTTGCTCTGCTACGCTATCTACAAATTGGATGTTCTTAGAATTTCTAAGTCTATTATCCGTCGGAGTCTTAACAGCTTTAACGGCAGGTTTAAGATTGGCCAACATACCCGTCAGATTGCCAAGTTTAGCATCATCGCAAGCCCCTTTGACCGCTCCACATTCGGTGTGTCCCAATACTACGATAACCTTCGTTCCTGCAAGCTTACATGCAAACTCCATACTCCCCAATATATCGCTGTTGACAAAATTTCCGGCGATACGAACACTAAATACATCTCCCAAACCCTGATCAAATATCAACTCCGATGAAACTCTAGAGTCAATACAGCTGAGTATAGTAGCAAAAGGATACTGCCCTTGACTAGTATCATGAACCTGTTCCATCAAATTTCTGTTTGCTCTAAGATTCTTCTGAAATCTTACATTTCCCTCCTTCAAGTATTGCAATGCTTTTGTCGGATTTATGGCCGATTGAGTCTCTTTAGTATGTGCTTTCATAGTTCAATTGTTTATAAATATTAATTAGTCCTGAATTTTGTCTAAATTGAAAAACTCAACATAGCTCTCAGGGTTTTCGACTACTCCTCTCTCAGATATGAGTTTGATTGTGATATTCCTTTCTTTTACCTTGGTTGCAAAATCATCGAGTATTTCAATCACATCATAATCCAAGTATCTCGTTTTCGTAACATCTAACTCCAAATAAGAATTTTCCGGAAGGCTATCAAGCTCCTTCAATATAGTAGCCTTGTTGAAGAACGTCACTTCTTCAGCAAGCGTCATCTTTATCTTTCCATCATCTACATCTTCACCTTCTTTATGCAAAAAGTGTGAGTTCTTATAACTATTCCTGAGTGTTATCACAATACCCACAATCAATCCAAAACCAATACCATACAACAAATCAACAAATATGATACCCAAAACAGTGATCACAAATGGGACAAATTGACTCCATCCTAAGTTATACATTTTCTTGAATAGCTCAGGCTTGGCCAGTTTATAACCGACTACCAATAGAATGGCCGCCAATACCGATAAGGGAATCATATTGATCACATTGGGTATTAAAAGTACAGCGATGAGGAGAAAGAATCCGTGAATAATAGCAGACATCTTGGTTCTTGCCCCTGATTGAATATTGGCCGAACTACGGACGATCACTTGAGTAATCGGAAGTCCTCCTATCATTCCGGAAATAAAATTGCCTGTGCCTTGAGCCAGTAATTCCCGATTGGTAGGAGTTACATTCTTGTAAGGATCCAACTTGTCCGTTGCTTCAACACAAAGCAGTGTTTCTAAACTGGCAACTAAGGCAATCGTAAATGCAACTACCCATACTTGGGCTTGTGATATTATACTAAAATTTGGAAAAGTGAGCTGCCCAATGAAAGAGTCAAAATCATCGGGGACGGGAACATTCACCAAGTGAGATCCCGCAATACTTAAAGTGTCATTAGATTTGGTAAGTAAATAGAAAATGACCGAGAGCGTTACAGCTACGATAGGTCCCTGGATAATCTGAAAAATCTTTCCTTTCTTCGTGAGCACTTTTTCCCAATATATAAGTATAAATAATCCAACCACTCCGACTATCAGAGAACCAGGTTGAATATGATTAAATGTGTTCAGAATCTCAGAAAAAGTGTTCTGTCCATCTACCTGGATGAAAGAAAAATCACCTTCTGGATCACTATCGTATCCAAAAAAATGTGGGATTTGCTTCAATATAATGATGATTCCGATCCCCGTTAACATCCCTTTTATCACGGAAGAAGGAAAATAATATCCTATAACTCCCGCCTTAAGAATACCAAACGCTATTTGGATCAAACCTCCTAGCACTACTGCTACTAAAAAATTTTCGAAACCTCCCAATGTACCAATCGCAGTCAATACAATAGCTGCCAATCCCGCAGCGGGTCCACTCACTCCTATTTTTGAACCACTCAAAGCCCCCACTACAATACCACCTACTATCCCCGCGATCAGTCCCGAAAATAGAGGCGCTCCACTCGCTAAGGCAATGCCCAAACACAACGGAAGAGCGACAAAAAATACTACCAAACTAGCTGGTACGTCGTTTCTCAAATTAACAAACAAACCTTTATCCATATTATTCTAATTTTTCCGCAAATATAGCAATACTTTGTAATTAGATAGTATTGCTATCATTTTTAATAGTAACTTAACGTTATCTTTGGCTATAATTACATACGTCAGAGAATACAATTATTGATAATGAGTATTGACATAAGAATAAATCTAAATAATGAGCTTTATATTAAAGACCCTCAAATATCAAAGCTCGGAAGGAATATTATTCATAAAAGCATAGATATGATCTATCTAGCTGGATTTGAATCTTTTACTTTTAGGAAACTGGCCAAAGAAATTCAATCTACCGAAGCATCTGTCTATAGATACTTTAAGAATAAGCACATGCTCCTACTCTACTTGGTCAACTGGTATTGGGAGTGGGTCGGTGCACTTATCGAGATCAATACACTCAACATCAAAGATCCCAAAGATAAACTAGGTATCATCATCCAATCATTTGTTTCGGCCTCCAATCAGAATCCCGTTATTTCTTATGTGGATGAAAGCAAATTGCACAATATCGTGATTGCCGAAGGCACCAAATCTTATCACACTATACAAGTTGACAAAGACAACTCTAAGGGTCTATTTAAAAGTTATAAGAATCTAGTTGGGATGGTTTCTTCCGTCATTAAGGAAGTCAATCCATCCTTTGAATATCCCAATGCACTGGCCTCCAATTTGTTTGAAATGGCCAATAATCACCTCTTTTTTTCTGAGCACCTCCCAAAACTCACCAACATTAAACAAAAAAAGAACAATGAACAGGAAGTCGAGCGAATGTTAAACTATTTTGTTGATAAATTGCTTTCTTGCTCGGTGTGACAGCTCTCTTTCTTGTCAGTTTCTTATTTTGTTGCTAAAATTGTTCTTCCTACAACCTTCTTATCATGGATCGCAGGACATTTCTTCACAATAGCAGCATCGCCGGTGTAAGTTTATCTGTTTCCCGGGTGATGTCCAATAAATTTTATCTATCCCACATGACGACCATCAACATCGGGATCATAGGACTTGATACTTCACACTCTGTCGCTTTTGCCAAATTGATAAATGCAACTACCCCTTCGTCAACCCAAGATACTTTGTTTCGTGTCACTCATGCTTATCCTCAGGGCAGCCATTCTATCGAGTCCAGTGTGTCTCGCATTCCTGCTTACACACAAGAGATGATCGACATGGGTATCGGCATCACAGATAGCCTCAACCATCTGATTGACGCCGTAGATGTTGTCCTTTTAGAAACCAATGATGGACGCCTACATCTCCCACAAGCTCAAGCAGTGATCACCTCAGGCAAACCACTTTTCATCGATAAGCCCATCGCGGCCAGTCTCGAGGACGCAATAAAGATTTTTGACCTGGCCGAGACCTATGGTGTGCCTGTGTTTTCTGCTTCCTCTCTGAGATTTGCTCCCAGTACTCAAGCACTTGTTGATGGGAGTATAGGTGATATTATCGGTGCGGACATCTATTCTCCTGCCAAAATAGAAAAGACGCATCCCGATTTGTTTTGGTATGGTATCCACGGCATAGAGGCCTTATTTACTATCATGGGTACCGGATGCATCTCTGTTCAACGATTCTTTAGTCCTGATACCGACGTTGTCGTAGGACAATGGAGTGATGGCCGGTATGGTATATTTAGAGGGTTGCGAAAAGGAAAAACAGACTATGGTGGGGTTGCTTTTGGCTCCCTTGGAATCGCTCCTGCCGGACGTTATGAAGGTTACCAACATTTAGTCAAGGAGATCTTGCAGTTTTTTACGTCGGGTATTGCTCCCGTCTCCCGAGAGGAAACACTTGAAATATTTGCCTTTATGGAAGCCGCCGAACATAGCAAAATGAAAAACGGCCAATCCATTGAACTCAGTTCTTATTGATGAATTAATTACAATCATTGTAGAGGAGGAAAAAGAATTGGTTAATTTCGGTCTTTTGATACATGATAGAATCAATATGATGATCTCCCGGGCTTTTTTCTTTATGTGGCTTTTGCTTGTATCTCTTTATAGTTATGCTCAGATTGATAGTGCCCGGGTACATGAGTCGCCGTATAGTGTCGTCTATAACCACTTGTATTATCTACAGAATGATACTTATGATGCAGAACGTGCAGCATTGTCGATTCCCAATCTCATTGAGGATAGAACCAATATTGCCATCCAGCTCAAGGGAGTCCTCGATGGCAAGGGGTACTATATAGATATCAATCGACTACCGCAAGACATCAACTATGTGGATTCTGCGACAATGGATCAGATCTACTATCTAGTAGCAGACGAACCTCGTATTTATGTCGAAAAAAAATCGGACGGATGGTATTATAGTGAGACCACTACCCTTCATACACCTACCATGTTCAAGGAAGTTTATCCCGTGGGCAGTGGGATAGTCCAATATTTTTCCGGCCCCTTCTGGTCATATAGCATCCTAGGTATCTCCGTATTCCAACTGATCGGCCTATTTGCTCTGTTCTTATTGAGTTTAGTTGTGTTCAAATTTATCAGATCGATCAGCAGATTTTGGATATCTAAGATTCTAAAACGTCATTTTGGCATTCCGCTGACAGTTCAAAAGCCCTTGAATCTGGCTATTCGAGCCATTGGACTTCTACTTGGTGTCAAGTTTGCCCGTCTCCTCGTACCACTACTGATGCTTCCCATACGATTGAATGTTTTGATGATTACAGTGCTTGATATTCTCGCCATATTTTTTATCATCTTATTGATTTATCAGATTGCTTCCATCATCCTCCAGTATCTGGACAATGCCACGCGCAAGACATCAAGTACCATGGATGATCAACTGCTTCCCATAGTGACACGTATTGTACAAGTGATGATATGGAGTATTGGGATCATATATATATTGGACTATCTTGACGTCAATGTCACAGCCTTGCTGGCAGGTATATCCATCGGAGGTTTGGCCATAGCTCTGGCCGCTCAAGATACAGTCAAGAATTTCTTCGGTTCTATAATGATATTTATCGACAAACCCTTTCAGATCGGTGATGCTATCAGTTTTGATGGAACAGAAGGTGTTGTCGAAGAAGTAGGTATTAGATCTACCCGAATCAGATCTTTTACCAACTCACTCTTTTATGTTCCCAATGGAATGCTTGCAGATAAGGTTATTAACAATATGGGCTTGCGCAAATACCGGAGATTCAAAATGAATCTTGGAGTAACTTACGATACGACTCCCAGTCAAATTGATGCTTTGGTAGATGGCATCAGAACCATACTCGCCAAGCATCCGGATATTTTGAAAGACAACTTTGAGGTGCATCTCAATGATTTGGCTGATAGTTCCATCAATATCCTTGTGTACTGCTTTGTCAATACCACTCAATGGAAGGTCGAATTGCGTACCAGGCATGACTTGATTATGGCCTTCCTTCTACTTGCGCAAAATCTAAACGTCGATTTTGCCTTCCCTTCTCAATCTATTTATCTGTCGCAAAATTCAAGTACTACTCCATCTTCCCATGATCCCGATAACCCAAGTGATATTATCGATCGCATCGAATCCTACTTTGCTAGAAATAATGATACCTAATCAATACCAAGTACCGTGACCAAGAATACGAACATCAAATTTCCTCCTTTCATCATAGGAACCATGCGACTTGGTGAATGGGGCGTTAAAATGACGACACCACAATTGGAAGAATATGTAGAAGAATGTATCGCCTTGGGACTCAATAGTTTCGATCATGCCGACATTTATGGACATTATACGACGGAAGCGGATTTTGGTCAGTTGTTGAAGACAAATCCACGACTTCGTGACCAAATCAAAATTACCACCAAATGCGGCATTAAAACCATCACTGAACGGCGTCCTTCACATACAATTGCGTCATACAATAGTACTCCAAAACACATAGTGGCTTCGGTTGAGAAATCCCTCATCGCCCTCAATACGGATCGGATCGATCTGCTCTTGCTCCATAGACCGGATTACCTCCTCGATCCCACTTGCGTAGCAGAGTGTCTGGAGAGTCTCCTCAAACAGGGCAAAGTACTGCACTTTGGCGTAAGCAATTTCTCCGCCTCTCAGTTTGATATGCTCAACTCCTTTATACCATTGGAAACCAATCAAATTGAATTCTCACTTTCCCATCGCAATGCGCTTGATGATGGAACCTTGGATCAATGTCTCAAATATTCGATCACTCCATGCGTCTGGTCTCCACTCGGTGGGGGAAGTTTCTGGGCGGAGAACCCAACAGGGGAAATGATTCGTATCCGGACGGCCATTAGTCGCATGGCCAAAAAATATGAATGCTCCGCAGGACAGATTCTATTGGCCTGGATTAGAAAACACCCGGCAGGCATCATCCCAGTTCTCGGTACGTCCAAAATCGAAAGAATCAAAGCCGCTGTCACATCATTAAAATTTGAACTCACCCATGAAGATTGGTACGTACTGCTTGAAGCAGCACGAGGATATCAAGTACCTTAACCATAAGCTTATATGATGCGATTCTGAATCGAGTAGAAGTCGATGTTACGAGACGATTAATTCATATCTGCTGTTCTAGGTTGTATTTCCTCATTGTACCTGTACCAATCTCCAAAAAATCAGCGCTATAACTCAAAATGCAATGCTTTACAAAGTAAAAGTTATCACATATTATTTAGAACATGAAGATAGAATGCTATACAAAACATATACGGATAAAGAATTGCTAATAGGCTCAGGAGCAATAGAAACAGACCATTGAAGTCTTTTGCAGTAAAGAATGAAACTATCAGGACAAAAATGGACAATTAAAGGAGCAAATGCCAATATTGCCCAGCTCTACGTGATCCGCGGATTGAATCTAGGAGCGATAATCATACTCATATTTATATGCCTTACGGTTAGAGTTCGGAATACGCCAGTGAACTTTGGATATACCTACAACACTTATTAGCTAATCTTAGAATTAATCATTTATTTCGCAACAATGGTATGCCTCTAAGAAATATGATGTA
>JAJRXG010000127.1 GCA_024276375.1 Bacteroidota bacterium
AGGAGAATACTTTCGGTAAATGGTCCAGCGTAATCAAAAGGGGAACTAGTCACACCATCCTCATACCCGGCCATGCACGCATTGACCCACTGAACATAATGTCCTTCGGGTACGCGTGCTTCGGTCTCCGGAGGCATGGTTTCTTCTACCATACGTCTGGACGGGATGAGTCTTGGATTGGCTCCATAGCAATCTGCCATCAATGCGCCCTTCTGGCCATAAAAGATGATACCTCCATCCCAATTGCCCATTTCTTCATCCGATGCCATTCCGTCAGGTCGCTCGGGCATGATGCCGCCATCGAGCCAAGTCATTTTAATATCTCCGGGGCCGTTGGTTCGCGGATAAGTAAAGTGGATCTTACTTGCGTTGGGGAAACTATCCGGGAAGTCCAGTTCTTGAAAATTGCCGATGTAGGATCCCGACATACTACATTCGACGGAAGTCGGATATTTGACCGGAAGGATTCTAAAAAACGGATCCATGATATGACAGGCCATATCACCCAGTGCACCGGTACCATAATCAGACCATCCTCTCCAATCAAATGGGAGGTAAGCCTTGTTGTAATCTCTATATGGAGCTGTCCCCAACCAGAGATCCCAATTGAGTTCTGAGGGAATGGGCATAGATTCTTGAGGTCGCTGTAGAGCTTGTGGCCATATGGCGCGATTCGTCCAACAGACGACACGATCTACTTGACCGATCATATTGGAGTCGTACATTTCTTTCATCTTTCGGACTCCTTCCATAGAGGCACCTTGATTGCCCATCTGAGTGACCACTCGATATTTTCTAGCTGTTTCGGTCAGCATCCGGGCTTCATAGATATCATGTGTCAGTGGCTTTTGGACATATACATGTTTGCCTCGTTGCATGGCTGCATATGCAGCTACGGCGTGTGTGTGATCCGGAGTTGATACAGAGACGGCGTCGATCGTATCTCCTTCCTGCTCCAACATTGTTCTAAAGTCCTTGTAATATTTTGCCTTAGGGAAATTCTCTCTCGATTGCACCGCTTGGCGATCATCTACATCACAGAGGGCGACTATGTTGACATGGGGACTTTCGGCAAAACTTGTCAGATCGCTCTTGCCTTTACCTCCTGCGCCTATACCCGCAATATTAAGTTTGTCACTTGGGGCAACAAATCTCTTGCCTCCCAAGACATGTCTAGGGACAATCATAAATCCGGCGGCACTGATACCGGCACCTTTGATAAATGTTCTTCTTGAGTGTCCCTTATGAATTCTTTTTTTCTCCTGCATGATCTATACAAATTATGATTCTGTTTTGTCAAAATGCCATCCTAAAGTAGCAACTATATATTGGATAATGACCGAATTTACGTATTTCAATCAGAAAAATTTGTCTAACGAATATACATAACTGACGTTGCCATTTCTACGTTCTCGATTATCAAGCTCTTGTGGAGTTTATTTTTCAAAGTTCTTTTTGTGTTGGAGACAAACCTCGAGAAGTTTAATCTGTCAAGGAGCAAAAAAAAACATCATTATACCGTACCAATTATACTGCCATGATGGTATTACCGACCCATCCCCGGACGGCCTCCCATGCGTTCGAGATTCCTCATCATATTCTGCATATTGTTGCCTTTGCTCATCATGTGCATCATCTTCTTCATCTGATCAAATTGCTTGATGAACATATTGATCTGGTGGATATCATGACCACAACCTCTGGCGATTCTTTTCTTTCTACTCATATTGAGTAACTCAGGGCGGCCACGTTCTTCCGGGGTCATGGATTGTATGATGGCTTCGACTTTGTTAAAAGCGTTATTGTCAATATCCAGATTTTTGGTAAGTTTTCCCATCCCGGGGATCATACCCATGAGAGATTTCAGATCTCCCATACGACGGATCTGATCTATTTGCTTGAGGAAGTCATTGAAGTCAAATTTGTTCTTCTTTATTTTCTTTTCGAGTTTCTTGGCTTCAACTTCATCAAATTGGTCTTGGGCGCGCTCTACAAATGAGACGATATCTCCCATCCCCAAGATCCGTTGTGCCATGCGCTCTGGGTAGAAGACATCCAGTTGATCCATTTTCTCCCCGGTGCTGATAAACTTAATCGGCTTGCCGACGGTGTATTTTACCGATAGGGCGGCACCACCGCGTGTATCACCATCGAGTTTGGTAAGAACGACTCCATCAAAGTCGATGCGATCATTAAACACTTTAGCTGTATTTACCGCGTCTTGACCTGTCATAGCATCCACAACAAAGAGGACTTCTTGAGGATCTATCCCTTTTTTGATGGCTGCGATTTCGTTCATCATGACCTCATCTACTGCCAGACGTCCGGCAGTGTCAACAATGACGACATCTATTTTTTGCTCTATGGCATAGACAACGGCATTTTGAGCAATTTCCACGGGATTTTTGTTGTCCGGTTCCTTGTATATTTCTACTCCTACTTGTTCAGACAATACGGTCAATTGGTCAATGGCAGCGGGACGATATACATCGCAGGCAGTGACTAGAACCCGTTTTTTCTTTTTGTTTTTTAAGAATTTTGCAATTTTTCCTGTAAAGGTAGTCTTACCGGATCCCTGCAATCCGGCGATCAGAATAACAGTGGGTTTGCCCGTCATATTGAGTCCTATGGCATCGCCACCCATGAGTGCTGTCATTTCGTCCATGACGATTTTGACCATGAGCTCTCCGGGCTTGACAGACTTTAGAACATTGGCGCTTCCCAGTGCCTGATCCTTAATCTTGTCAGTAAATTCTTTAGCGATCTTATAGTTGACATCGGCACCGACCAATGCTCTTCGAATCTCCTTGATAGAGGTTGCGATATTAATTTCGGTCAATTTGCCATGACCTTTTAGGTTTTTAAAGGCACCTTCGAGTTTTTCACTGAGACTATCAAACATAGTTTTATCTATTTGATGAAGTGGATTTTGGAACCAATCAGTTCACATTTGTCAACCACTTCGATTTGGGAATGCAAATATAGGGTTTCATTGCGGACAAATAAATGCCTTAGGGCAAATGATATGCTTGTGCATAGTGCCACAACACAATACCTCCACAGACAGCTACATTGAGAGAATGCTTGGTACCGTATTGGGCGATTTCAATCGATTGATCCAATATCGGCAACAATGTACCGGAGAGGCCATCGACTTCATTGCCTAAAAAAATGGCGTATTGCTCTTGCTGATCAACCTTTACACTGGATAGGGGGACGGAACGTGTCGTTTGTTCGATACCGATCAATCTATATCCCTCGTTGCGCAGTCTGTTGGCTGCGATTTCCACATCGTCGATATACTCCCATTGAACAGAAGAAGTAGCACCGATGGCGGTTTTTAGGATCTCTTTATGTGGAGGTTGAGCGGTGATACCGGACAGGATGATACGCTCGAGGGCAAATGCATCACCGGTTCTAAACAAGGAGCCGACATTCATAGCAGAGCGGATGTTGTCCAACACGAGGACAATCGGTATTTTGGGTTGATTTTTAAAGGCTTCTAAGGAGACGCGCCCGAGTTCTGCAAGTTTGAGTTTACGTATCTCTTTAGACATATTTTATAAGAAGGTTAGAGTGCAGCGACGACTTCCTTGGCATTTTTATACTTCACAGCGGCATCGACAAAGGCTACAAAAATGGGGTGTGGTTCCTCTACGCGAGATTTTAGTTCCGGATGAAACTGTACGCCGATAAAAAATGGATGATCCTCTCGTTCGACGATTTCAACCAATTCTGTCTCCGGATTGATGCCCGAAGCGATCAATCCATGAGACTCCATCTGTTGGAGATATGCATTGTTGAATTCATATCTATGACGATGACGTTCGTGTATTATGTTGCGACCGTAGATTTGTTCTGCCAGGCTTTCTTTTTTGATTTCGCATGCATATGCTCCGAGTCTCATGGTGCCTCCCTTGGCACTAATTTTCTTTTGTTCCGGCATTAGATCAATAACGGGATGCCGGGTATCGGGATCAACTTCCACGGAAGACACATCGTCTATACCTATGACATTGCGGAAGTGTTCGACGACACAACACTGCATGCCTAGGCAAATCCCAAAAAATGGGACTCCCTTTTCTCTGACATATTTGATTGCTCCAATCTTGCCATTGATACCTCTATCGCCAAAACCCGGCGCCACCAGCAGACCATGAATATTATGGATCTCAAGGGGCAGGGTGGATTCATCGAGATTTTCGCTGTGGATGGGGATGATATTTACCTTACATTCATTGACCGCTCCGGCATGCACAAATGATTCGTAGATCGATTTATAAGCATCGGCGAGTTCATTGTATTTTCCGACAAGGACAATATTGACTTCGGTCTTAGGATTCTTGTAGCGATCCAAAAATTCTGTCCATCTATCGAGATTGGGACTGTGCTTTGGTTCGAGTTTCAATCGATCAATAACAATCTGATCGAGTTTTTCTTCTTGCATAAAGAGGGGCACTCTATAGATGGTGTCAGCATCAATGGCCTCGATGACATGATTTTTGTCAACGTTGCAGAACAGCGCCAGTTTGGCTTTAATCTCATCGGAGAGTTTGGACTCTGTCCGGCAGACAAGTACATCGGGGATGATACCTGCCATCATCAATTCTTTGACACTGTGTTGTGTTGGTTTTGTCTTGTGTTCTCCTGCAGCTTTGAGGTAGGGGATCAAGGTCAAGTGAATCACCATACAATCTTTATTGCGCAATTCGCGACGCATCTGACGGAGGGATTCGAGATAGGGAAGAGACTCAATATCTCCTACCGTCCCACCGAGTTCTGTAATGATGATATCATATGCACCTTCCTGCTCAAGTAGTTTGATTCTTCTTTTTATTTCGTCTGTGATGTGCGGGATAATCTGTACAGTCTTGCCGAGATACGCTCCTTGACGCTCTTTGTTGATGACGGTTTGATAGATTCTTCCTGTTGTAACATTGTTGGCCTGAGAGGTAGATATATTGAGAAATCGCTCATAGTGACCCAAGTCCAGATCTGTTTCTGCACCATCATCAGTGACATAGCATTCGCCATGTTCATAGGGATTCAGTGTGCCAGGATCGACATTGATATACGGGTCAAATTTTTGGATCGTCACGGAAAAACCGCGTGCTTGAAGCAGCTTGGCCAAAGAAGCCGAAATGATCCCTTTTCCGAGTGAAGATGTCACTCCTCCCGTAATAAAAATAAACTTTGACATATCAGTGTTAGTTACGGAACATAAAGGTAGTTAAATATATCAAACACCTTGCCCTAGACTCACTCAAGGTGTGTATAACAAATTGCATAAAATAGGATTTCCCTTGATGAGCGAAACAAATCAACACCACGCATTGCCTGCTGATAAAGTGCAGTATGTTATACACACCTCGCTCAAGTGTGTATAAAAAAGGACATTTTGTCTCCAAAATTGATCCTGCATGAATACTTGTGCAACAAACGGATGAAAAGTAAAGGAAGGAATCATCTTGTGAATCAAGCACATCCAACAAAATTTTAACATAGGTCTCTAAATGACTTCTTCATTGAGCTTTATTCACATCCTTTATATTCTGATATTATCGGCGCTCATGATTACTGCGTAGTTCGCAAGGGTCCTCAAGCGAGCATACTTTTC
>JAJRXG010000128.1 GCA_024276375.1 Bacteroidota bacterium
GATTGGTCGCGCTACAGATGGGCGCCAATATCATTCAGTACTCATTTATAAACTAGAAGTGAGCCGGACTTAGGCTGAGGGAGGTTAAGGTGTATGTCGGATTTCTTTGTTGAACCACTTAGGACACTGAGATACACTGAGGTGTTTTGCTCTCTTGCTTAGTGTCACTTTGTGATCTTAGTGGTTAGCAATCTATTCTTCTTTACCTCTTAGGACACTGAGATGTGCTTAGATTTGTTATGTTGTCAATCCACAATGATATTGCCGCGATTGCGTAAATGGCGTTTAATATCAAGCCAAAAGGCAGCAATCAAGTACAAAATCACCGGTGAACCAACAGTAATAAAAGACGCATAAATAAAATACTTGCGAATCGTCCATGATGAAATCCCTACTTTGGTGCCGAAGTATTGACAAACTCCAAAGCCTGATTTCTCAATCCTATCTTTAATTTTTGTAAGCACTTATCTGTTCTGTTATTTTAGGAGCTTGAGACATTCCGGAATGCCCATTTCGGTCGTTCTCCGACCCTAATCCAAGGCATACGGCCAATCCCAAAAGTCCGAAGATAATAATAAATATCAATAGATACACTTCGCCTTTTATCCGTGATTCGCCTCCTTGCAGACTAAAACTGTCCATGTGTGTAAAATGAGTCATAGGTTCTATAATGAGTATAAACAATGAGTATCGGTAAACGACAGAATATCATTCAACTGTTCAGGCAGGCACATTCCGAAAGCTTGAGTAATACTTTCACCGCAAAGGTATAAATAATTATAAATCAGTGGTTAATAAATAACTATAAATTATAATATGTTTAGATTAAGACTCCACCGCTAGTTGGTAGATGGCGTTGTATTACGCATACTCGGGTAGAATAAACAGTAAAATTCATCCAATATTTTCTCCAAAAAGTCACGAATTGCAAGGCATGTGATTTCTGAGTGTGTGAATAGTTGGGATTTTGCAAAGAACAACCATAATTATTTGCCAATAAAGCAAAAACTTGTACACACCTTTTATTTTTAGGATAGAGGATTTGGAGACAATGTGCTATACTTGCAAAAAAGCAAAAAGAAGACACATGGCAGATCAAAAGAAAGAAGCACCCAAACAAAATCAAATCAGTATTGATTTACCTGAAGATATGGCAGACGGAGTATATGCCAATCTAGCGATCATATCACATTCGCATTCAGAATTTGTTCTGGATTTTATCCGTATGTTACCCAACATACCCAAAGCAAGAGTAAAATCAAGAGTGATCGTTACTCCAGAACACGCCAAGCGGTTTTTAAAGGCGCTGGAAGACAACATCAAAAAATACGAAGCTCAGCATGGAACGATTCCGATCAGAAACAATCAGAGTCAATTTCCTCCCATGAATTTCACTCCTACAGCTCAAGCATAGCGGTATCACAAAAATGCATTTTTCTTAAGGTACGATATGAATCAAAACAAAGATCCGCTCTCTTTAGGTCTGGATATTTGTAAATGCCGGTATGCCTTGTCTGTGGCGATACGACCCCGCTGTGTCCGTTGAATAAAACCCTCCATGATCAAAAATGGCTCATAAACCTCTTCGATTGTACCCGCTTCTTCACCGACGGCTGTAGCGATCGTACCTAGTCCTACGGGCCCGCCTTGAAACTTGGATATCATGGTAGTTAAGATGCGGTTATCCATTTCATCAAGACCTAATTCGTCAACGTCCAAGGCTTGCAAGGCATACTTTGATATATCGATATCAATCGTTCCGTCTCCTTTGACCTGAGCAAAATCCCGTACCCTGCGCAATAGTGCATTGGCGATTCGGGGTGTCCCTCTACTTCTCCGGGCGATCTCATGAGCACCACGATCCTTGATAACTATTTTTAAGAGCGCTGCACTACGCTGTATGATCCCCCTTAGCGTCTCCACATCATAATAATCAAGATGGCAAGTAATACCAAATCGAGCTCTCAGCGGAGGCGTCAACAAGCCCATTCTCGTCGTTGCACCAATCAGCGTAAAAGGACTCACATTGAGTTGAATACTTCTAGCATTGGGGCCCGAGTCAATCATAATATCGATGCGATAGTCTTCCATAGCAGAGTATAAATACTCCTCAACGACATTGTTGAGTCTGTGTATTTCATCAATAAAGAGCACATCGCCATCTTGAAGATTGGTCAATAAGCCGGCGAGATCACCGGGTTTTTCGAGTACAGGGCCGGAAGTGAGTTTTAGATCTGCACCCAATTCGTTGGCGACGATGTGTGATAAGGTCGTCTTTCCAAGTCCTGGCGGCCCATGCAGAAGGACATGATCCAAGGCTTCCCCGCGCATATTGGCAGCTTGAATAAAGACATTTAAATTTTCTACTATTTTAGGTTGTCCACTAAATTCAGAAAGCTGTGTAGGGCGCAATGCCCTCTCGACTTGTTGTTCCTCATTGGATAGGATTTCAGCGGATGGATCAAGATGTGGATTCATATGATAATTAATAATCATTCAAAAGTACATTTTCTCTGAGAAGTCTGCTCATCCGGCGCGTTTAGAAGCGATAGAATCGTTACCTTAGCGTGACTTTTCTAGAAAAAAATATTAACTCAATTGTCGAGTCCCATTCTGAGGAAACGACTAAAAACATAATGAGATATGAGCGGTACTAAAATCACGATTTCACGAAGGGGCAAACTACAAGTTCCCAACGATCCGATAATACCATTTATTGAAGGAGACGGTATAGGCCCCGATATTTGGGCTGCAGCCGTAAGAGTTCTCGACGCTGCAGTTGAGAAAGCATTTGAAGGCAAGCGCAAGATACACTGGAAAGAAGTTTATGCAGGCGAAAAAGCCAATGCCAAAACCGGAGAGTGGTTGCCCAAAGCTACAACGGATGATATCAGAGATCATCTAGTAGCAATAAAAGGCCCATTAACCACTCCCATAGGAGGTGGATTTAGATCACTCAATGTTGCGATTCGACAGATATTGGACTTATATGCCTGTGTGAGACCTGTCAAATGGTATCGCGGTGTTCCTAGTCCAGTCAAGAAACCCGGGTTGGTGGACATGACCATCTTTAGAGAAAATACAGAAGACATTTATGCCGGTATTGAATACCTCAACGGAACGGAAGAAAATGAAAAATTCAAATCATTTTTAATCGACGAAATGGGTGTTACCGGTATTCGCTTCCCCAATACAGTGTCATTGGGTGTAAAGCCTGTCTCCAAAGAAGGTACAGAGAGACTTGTTAGAGCTGCCATTGAACATGCGATATCTCAAAAGTCCAAATCTGTAACTCTGGTACATAAGGGCAACATTATGAAATTTACGGAAGGTAAATTCAAAGAGTGGGGATACGAACTATCGAAAAAAGAATTCGGGGCGGTGGATTTGGACGGTGGCCCATGGCAAGTCATCGACAACAAAGGACAACAGCTGATCATCAAAGATGTTATCGCTGACGCGTTTTTGCAGCAGATTTTATTGCGTCCTGCAGAGTATGATATCATTGCCACTCTCAACCTCAATGGTGACTACATCTCGGATGCTTTGGCCGCTGCAGTAGGTGGTATCGGAATCGCTCCGGGAGCCAATATCAACTATGAAACCGGTATCGCAGTGTTTGAAGCAACACATGGAACAGCTCCTAAATACGCAGGCCAAGATAAAGTCAATCCAAGTTCAGTCATTCTCTCCGGAGTTATGATGCTACGATACATGGGATGGAAGAAAGCCGGCAATCTCATCGAAAAGGGAATCAAAGGTGCTATCAAGACAAAACGTGTGACCTATGATTTCGAACGCTTAATGAAAGGCGCTACTAAATTAAAGTGTTCTGAATTTGGGGATGAGATCATCAAGAATATGTAGTCATTCATCTTCTTAGAATAAACACGGAGGCTCCACATAAGAAGAGCCTCCGTGTTGGGTTGAAGTGATTGCTTTATCATTCAAACATGGATGATCAACAATGGTACGGTAGTCTGCAATGCCATCCTCTTGCTTACACTTTTGTGAAAGAGATCGGACAAAAATCCCCTAACTTCTGTTGACATAGCAACAATACTGACATGTTGCGCCAAAGTATAGGAATTGAGTGCATCGACAACATCCGCACCTTTAATCTCGTGATATACAACATCCATTCCTTCTCCCGAAAGTGTCTGTTGGAGGCTTTTTTCGGGATAATCCTGGCCATCGGTATTGACATGTATGAGATGCAACCGTGCCTTTAATTGTTGTGCCAGCGCATATACGTAGCGACCTGCTTCTACATCATTGATAGAATGATCTGTGGCATATACGATATCTTCTATACCGTAATATTTAGCTTGGGGCGGAATAATCAAAACGGGTTTAGTGCATCTTCGAGCCACCTCCAAGGAAACAGATCCAAACATTTTCTTCAGACTTCGTGAACTTCCCGTACTGCCCAATACGATCATTGTTTCCATCCCTTGATTCTGACACATAGTGTAGATCGTATCAGGAACAAAGCCTACTTTAAACTCGGAACTTACCAATCGACCCCGCTTGGCAATGGATTTATTGACCTGTTCAGTATATTTCTCTAACCTTTTGCGTTGTTGCTCTTCAGATTTAGTTCTGAGATTGACAACACCCTCCATCTGGACAAACTCAGGTCTGTAAACGTGCAACAAACGTACCCTGCCCCCTAGGTCTAAACTCAATCGATAAGCATATTCGAAGGCATTGTGAGCGGTATCAGAAAAGTCCGTTGGTACGAGTATATCAAACATAGTGGTCAAGTTATACATGAGGATCCTACCAAATATCCCAAGAATGACCGCCATCTGATATGATATCCATCAATGCTCCAAGTGATTCATGTCAATTGAGTCGTAAAGATTCTTTATTTTGGATCTCGTTTTATGATATAACCTACTATAATATGACACACATATGGCATGTGCTGTATGTCCTATATAGAACAACTGCTACACAATATGGTCTGAAATACCTTAGCCCTATGAATTACGAAGACTTACAACAATATTGCGCTTTCAAAACAGGCGTTACGGAAGAATTTCCATTTGATGAGACCACTTTGGTTTTTAAAGTGATGGGCAAGGCGTTTGCGCTGTGTGGTCTGGATGCAGATGAGGCTCGTGTAAATCTCAAGTGTGATCCTGAACGAGCCCTAGAATTGCGCGAAGAATATCCCGATATCATCCCTGGATATCACATGAACAAAAAACACTGGAACACGGTGTATCTCGAACGGGAATTGCCTGACGCAATGATCAAATCATTGATAGATCACTCCTATGATCTCGTTGTCAATAAACTCACCAAAAAGATGAAAGAGGAGTTGAAACTCAAAACTGTCACCACTTGAAGAAAAACGTTTTTGATTGAGAAGATCACATCAAAACCCCACTTCACCGAGCTTAATCATATCAACCACTATATTATGGTTGATTTAGGCGTAAATCGACTACAACGGTTAACTTTACTATCAACAATCAATCTATCATGGCATCTATCCAAACACACTATCGCACTTGCAACATATGTGAAGCTATGTGCGGACTTCAAATCCAATACCGAGACAAAGAAATCATCAGCATCCGTGGAGATAAAGAAGATGTATTGAGCTACGGACATATTTGTCCAAAAGCCGTAGCGCTACAAGATTTTTACACAGATAAGGATCGATTGAAGCAGCCAGTCATGCGCACCGATCAAGGTTGGGTGACCTTAGAATGGGAGGAAGCCTTAGACGAAGTAGCGCAACGGTTCCTATATATTCAAAATAAATATGGAACCGATGCGGTGGGTACATATCTCGGCAATCCCAATGCGCACAAACTGGGCAACAGCTTTTTTTTGCCCGGTTTGCTTAGAGCCCTAAAGACCCGCAATCGCTATAGTGCCTCATCTGTTGACCAACTGCCCCATCATTTTGCTGCTAACTATATGTTTGGACATGGGAGCTTATTGCCGGTGCCCGATATAGATCACACCGATTATATGATCATCATCGGTGGCAATCCTATCATCTCCAATGGAAGTATGATGACGTGCCCTAATTTTGGTAAGCGAATGAAGGCCATTCAGGATAGAGGAGGTAATATAGTTGTCATCGATCCACGAAGGACGGAAACCGCAGAAAAGGCAGATCTACACATATTTATCACACCCGGTACAGATGCTTATCTGTTATTTGCGATGATTCACCTGGTTTTTGCCAATGAATGGGTAACACTTAGACATCTCAGCGATCATATCGATGGACTCGAAATGGTGAGATCTGCGGCACAAAATTTCTCACCAGATGTTGTGAGCGATATATGTGGTATATCTCCCGAACAAATATATGCTCTGACACAAGCATTTACAGTTGCACCAAGTGCAGTCTGTTATAGTCGCATGGGAGCTTCAACGCAACAATTTGGCGGATTATGCCTATGGCTCACCAATGTGCTGAACATCATCACCGGCAACATGGACAGATCTGGTGGTGCGATGTTCACTCAGCCTGCCTATGACATCGTTGCCCTAACTTCAAAAAAAGGCCGACCCAGCTCCTATGGCAAGTATCACTCCCGTGTCAAAGGCCTACCATATATCAATAGCGAGTATCCGGTATCGACATTGGCCGATGAAATATTGACTCCGGGTGAAGGTCAAATAAAAGGTATGGTGACTGTTGCAGGCAACCCCTTGCTGACCTGCCCCAACTCCTCAAAACTCAAGAAAGCCTTTGAATCCCTTGATTTTTATGTGGCCATAGACCCGTATATCAATGAGACGACAAGACATGCCGATATCATATTGCCCGGTACAGTTGCCTTAGAAGAGTCACAATACGACATTGCATTTCACAATTTGGCCGTCCGCAATACTGTAAAGTATGCCGAACCACTGTTTGTCAAACAAGACAATCAAAGACATGATTGGGAGATCCTTAACCGACTATCTGCTCGTTTAAAAGGTGAGAAACCTACACCCATTACACCTTTGCAAATGCTTGAAATGGGGCTGCTCTCCGGTACCTACAAAGACCAAAATCTATCATTGGCGAAACTCATTCAACATCCTCATGGTATCGATCTTGGATCACTTAAACCATGTCTGCTAACAAGATTGCAGACCCAAAATGATAAAATCAATCTAGCCCCAAATCCTCTGATTCAAGATATTGACAGACTCCGATCACATCTACTTAGGCATCACAAACTCTCTCCCGATTATCCCTTTAGATTGATCGGTCGGCGCTTATTGAGAAGTCACAATACTTGGTGTCATAATTCATATCGCCTTATCAAAGGCCGAAATGAATGCACCTTGTTAATTCATCCCGACGATGCGTCAAAGTATAATATCGAAAATGGAAAGATGGTCAATGTTATATCCAGAGTAGGCCAAATCAACATTGAAGCTCAAATCACAGATGCCATGATGACGGGAGTCATCAGCATACCTCAAGGGTGGGGACACCACGATAAGGAGTCACAACTGTCAGTAGCTCAAACCAATCCGGGCATCAACATGAATGAACTGTCAGATGATGACCAGATGGATCACCTTACGGGAAATGCCGTGCTCAATGGAATCCCGGTACAGATCGCCCTTGCATAACATAACTCTTCGGCCAAGGCTCATAGCATAGTGCTATGCCGAAAAGCTCGTTCCACACCCACAGGTTTCGGATGCGTTGGGATTGTTAAAGATAAACCCACGGTTATTGAGTCCTTCTACCCAATCAACCTCCATACCCATGAGATAGATACCATGGGCTTTCTCCATCAAAACTTTAAACTCTTCGAGTTCGTATATTTCATCGGTTTCCTTGATTTTGTCAAATCCTAAGACATAGGTAAATCCTGAGCAGCCCCCACCTTTTACACCGACGCGTAAACCATGGGTGTCATCAAGGTTTTGATCCTTCTTGATGCTTCTCAATTGCTTCAATGCAGATTGGGTGATCTTAATGGGACTTTGAGTAAGTGTTGTATTGGTCATATTAATTCTTCTATATTGATGCCAAAGTAACAAAATGATGGGTAAGTTAGTTCAAGCATAAATGATTTGATCATCGGTACTTCATGACATATTTCTCACTGGAAGTTCAAAACGAATAGCACCGATGATATAGATGAAGACAAAAAACGTCCACAAGGATATACTTAATTTAAGCCAAAGTTTCTTCCCATCAGCACTAATATAAGTCAATGGCTTGTTTTTATCAGGACTAAAAGGGATATTGCGAGATGATTCTTGAGACCCTCCTGGAAGTCGTGAAGTATAGTGTTCCTGCGCTCGTGGTTTACTTCTTGATGCGTCAGTTTTACAAGCAGCAATATGCCTTGGAGATGACTCGTCAGCGTACTAAAACCTCCGGAGAGCAAGTCGCCCTTAGATTGCAAGCATATGAGCGGTTGACCTTGCTCACAGAACGTATTGCACTCCCCGATCTCATCGGAAGAATCAACAATGAACAGATCACCGCGACGCTTCTGCAGAACGCATTGCTTATCGCTGTCCAAAAAGAATATCAGCACAATATCGCTCAGCAAATTTATGTCTCCTCACAACTGTGGCAGATGATCATCTTGTTGAAGAACGAAACCCTAGAAGCTATCACCAACGATTATGCTCAGTTGACAAGTGAAGACAAAGGGCAATTTATCACAAATCTTTACAACACTGACACTTCGAGATTGCGCGCTTTTGGTGTGAAGGTTCGTGAAGCCATTCGCAAAGAAGTAGAAATGTATTTTTCATGACTTACCGAAGTATATATCTCTCATTTTCGCTTGCACTCCTGCTCTTCTCTGCCTGTCGGACTACGTATTTTGCATCCCGGACTCAGGTCGCTTACGAGCGCATCTCCGAAGCACATATTGAGTCCGATGATGAAGTCAATCATCTATTGGCTCCCTATCGCCAAAAGATGAATGCCAAAATGGATAAGGAGATAGGATATCTGGATACTATATTGATAAAAGAACGTCCGGAGTCATCTATTGGCAATTGGCTCGCTGATATGTTGCTGGAAGAAGCACAACGCAATAGTCCGGACAGCATCGACTTTGCCGTACAGAACTATGGCGGTATCAGAGTTACTTCACTTGCTTCTGGACCTATTACCATAGGAGATGTATATGAAGTGATGCCATTTGACAATATGATATCGATACTCACAGCTGACGGAAGAGGCGTCCAAGAATTTATGGATCATATGGCCAAAGGACGCGGTTGGCCCATCAGTAGAGGCATACAATACAAAATCAAAAATGGCAAAGCCATAGAAGTAATGAGTAATGGACGAGTATTAGAACCGTATAAAACGTATCGCTTTGCTGTTCCGGATTACATTGCAGGAGGAGGTTCGGGTAGTTTTTTTCTCAAGCGTCACCAACGCCAAGATCTCAATCTCTTGATAAGAGATGCATTTATCACTCATATCATGCGTGATACCGATCAGGGCTTTCATCAATATGCAAGTAAAGAAGGGCGTATCATAAACCTCACATATGAATAGAAGAAAGTTTGTCAAGAATCTATCCTATGCCTCGGCTCTGGGTTATCTCAACACCTTGCCCATCAGTGCAATGTTCTCTCAAGAGGTCTTTCGATTGACCATTCTTCATACCAATGATGTACACAGTCGTCTAGATCCATTTCCTATGGATGGTAGTAGAAACGCCGGTCAAGGAGGCGCTGCCAAGAGAGCGGCTCTGATTGATACAATAAGAGCTGAAGGAAATCAAGTCCTATTGTTGGATAGTGGCGATATATTTCAAGGCACACCTTACTTTAATATGTTTGGTGGAGAGATAGAGATGAAGGTCATGTCAGATATGGGCTATGATGCAGCTACCATCGGAAATCATGATTTTGATGCTGGTATAGAGGGGCTAAAAAAACAAATGCCACATGCTAACTTTCCATTTGTAATCAGCAACTACGTTCTGGAAGACACACCACTTCACGATAGCATATTGCCCTATAAGACCTGGCAATATGGTAACATCAAAATAGGAATCTATGGGTTGGGAATTGAGCTTAGAGGACTTGTCCCCGAATCCCTATACGGAAATACCGTCTATCAAGATCCAATCCAAGCGGCCAAAAAGCATGAAAAAATCCTATCAGAAGAATTGGGATGTCATTATGTGATTTGTTTGAGTCACTTGGGATATCAATATCGAGGAAATAAAATATCGGATGTCATATTGGCCAATCAAACACAACATACGGATCTCATCTTGGGTGGACACACTCACACGTTTATGGATGAACCTCGTGTAGAGAAAAACCTCAACGATCATCCCGTCATCATTAATCAAACAGGATGGGCGGGTATCCTACTCGGCAGAATTGATTTGTTCTTCGAAAAAGGGAAAGTCCGAAAAGCACAAAAAGGAGGCAATCTATTGATACGATAGAAAATATAATTGTGGTGCTGAAGGTTGCCCATTGGTAATAAAAATAGGCATGCGCTCATATAAGTCTCTCATAATCGCATTCGATAGTATGTCAGCTATTAAGGGTCAACGGGTTACACATTGTATTTATATTGCTGCGTAAAGTCCTGACAATCAATGTACATTGAATAACACATTATAATAAATAATATATCCAACTTCATCGCTTTCATTCTTGGAATAAGATATATTATGCGCATCTTTGTGCTAAGCTGAGATTGATATCTCGCCATCCCAAAAGCTTAGTTTTCTTTAATTCTTAGAATCAGGTAGAATGACCATGAACCATGTGCAGGTATGGGATAATTGTCTCCAGACGATTAAAAAGAGTATCAATGCTCAAACGTATAAAACATGGTTCGATCCAATTAAGCCCATCAAGCTAGAGAACAACTCATTGACAATCCAAGTGCCCAATACATTCTACTATGAGTGGTTGGAAGAGAACTTTGTGGGATTGCTAAAAAAGACGATTCGGCAAGAATTGGGTGATGAGGGGAAGTTGGAATATCAAGTTCTTCTAGATGATCACAAGCAAGTGAGTCATCAGATAAAAGGAGGTTCAAGAAACAGAAGTTTTTACTCTACGGATCATATACGCAACCCATTTGTCATACCGGGTATTAAAAAAATCCGTGTTGATCCACAGCTGAACCCAAATTATGTATTTGACAATTTTATTGAAGGGGACTGTAACAAACTTGCGCGCAGTGCCGGCAAAGCTATCGCAAAAGATCCGGGGGGAACGGCTTTTAACCCCCTTGTCATTTATGGTGATGTAGGGCTTGGCAAGACACACCTTGTACACGCGATAGGCAACGAAATCAAAAATTCCTTTCCGAAGAAAAATACCCTATACATTAGTACGGAGAGATTTACAAATCAAATCATTGAATCCATCAAAAAAAATTCAGTCAATGAATTGGTAAATTTTTACCAGAACATAGATGTTCTCATCGTTGATGACATTCAATTTTTATCCAATAAAAAGAAGACACAAGAAATCTTTTTTAACATTTTCAATCACCTTCATCAGATTGGCAAACAGATTATCTTGACTTCAGATAGAGCGCCAAAATCTCTTGAAGGTATTCAGGATCGATTGATATCCAGATTTAAGTGGGGTCTGTCTGCGGATCTACAGGCTCCCGATTTTGAGACGCGTATGGCGATACTGTCCTCAAAAATGGATGCCGAAGGTGTTGAAAAAATCGAAAATAGCGTGATCGAATTTATCTCTTACAATGTAAAAGATAATGTAAGAGAATTAGAAGGTGTACTCGTCTCGCTGATAGCTCAGTCTTCTCTAAATGACAAGCACATAGACATCGATCTTGCCCGTCATGTAGTACAAAGTTTTGTCAGTGGTGTGAGCAAGGAAATCACCATAGACAATATAAAACAATTGGTATCGGAGTACCTCAAAATACCCGTCGATAAAATACAGGGTAAGACTCGCAAGAGAGAGGTCGTAATGGCAAGACAATTGTCCATGTATTTGGCCAAGCATCACACCAAGAGCTCATTAAAGGCAATCGGCAAGAACTTTGGCAATAGAGATCACAGCACTGTAATCTATTCTTGCAAAACCGTTGAAGATTTGATTGATACAGACCCTTTGATCAAAGATACGTTACAAGAACTGGAGAAGCAAGTACGTATGAGTCTATCCGGAATTCATGCCTGATCATCCTTCCTATGACTATTGGATTTCCTTACGCATTGAGGGCAAAATCTAAGAAAACCAGTATATAAGTTATAGAAAAACTAAGCCCATGCAATTCATTTTAACTTGCAATCATAAACAACTTCTTGTTTTTTGGTTCTTTATTGTTTGATGATAAAAAATATTTATAAAAAAAATACGTCTATACCTTTGAATTGCTATGTACTTATCAGAAAAAAAGTATAACTCCATATGAAAAGTCTCATCTATCTTTTTTTTACGCTACTACTCACCTTTAGTTTTGCATGTCAAAACGAATCTTCCATCACCGGTCTTGAACCACATGAAACAACGGAAGCGGGTCTGAGCTGGTACACCATTGAAGATCTCGAGAAAATGAAAAATATCGATGACAAGATAATTCTCATTGATGTCTATACCACTTGGTGCGGGTGGTGCAAAGTGATGGATAAGAAAACTTTTACGGATCCAAAAGTTGTTGAATATCTGAACAAATACTTTGTCCTTGTCAAGTTTAATGCAGAGCAAAAAGAGCCGTTGACATTTAAGGGAGAGACCTATGAAACCGTAAAAATGGGAAGACGTAAGACCAACAAATTTGCCTATAAGCTACTCGATGGAAGAATGGGATACCCTACAATTGTTTATCTCAATGGAAGTAATCTCGAAAAAATCCGATCCTCCCCGGGATACAAAAAACCTGAGCAATTACTCCCCGAGCTTCAAGCTATTATTGCTTCCTCATAGTGATAGATCTCATTTGCTTTGGTGAATTGTTATGGGATCTGCTTCCCTCCGGAAAAGTAATCGGTGGAGCGCCTTTCAACATAGTCAATAGAGCTGGCGCCCTAGGATTGCAAGCGAAAGTCATCTCGTCCATCGGACAAGATGCGTTGGGGGATGAATTGTTAAGCGCTGTTCAAAAATTGGGTTGTGATATTAATTATATCCAGAACCATGCGGATCTACCTACCAGTACTGTCATCATCGAGGTAAATCAAAACGGTGAACCTTTTTACAATATCATTTATCCTGTGGCATGGGACGACATCGTGCTCACGCCCCCACTCATTGGCCTTCTTCATAGTGCCAGAGCGATGGTATATAGTAGTCTCGGCCTCCGAGACCCGAGATCTCGAGAAGTTTTGTTCTCATTGCTTCCTCATTCGAGGCTCAAGATATGTGATGTCAACTTGCGCCAAGGACATTATGAAAAAGAAACCATCATGAAGATGCTGGAATCTGCGGATATACTCAGAATGAATGAAGCCGAATTGAACCAGATATCGCTGTGGCTGAACATCGATGATTTGACTCCCGAGGATCAAGTAAAACATATTTTTTACTTATACCGGTATCAAGAAATCATTGTAACACTGGGAGGCAAAGGTGCTATGGCATACGATGGAAATGAGTTGATAGTACAACAACCTTTCAGTATTGGTGTAAAAGATACTGTGGGTGCCGGAGATGCTTTTCTATCCGCCTATATCCAAAAAAGATTGTCTCAAAAAGGGATACGTGAAGCATTGCGTTTTGGATGTGCCTTAGGCGCTCTAACTGCTTCTAAACACGGAGGTACACCGGATATACAGAACAGTGAAATCGAAAAACTTTTGAACGACTGCCCTATTGACCTAAAATAAATGGCAGCCCATATACTTGCCAATCTTCGATGATATCAATATCAGCCAGTTCTTCGATCGTATTTACACTGAGACCATGTTGACGTGCGGCATCTATCGTCAATTGAGCTACGCGATCAGTGCTCCATGGGATGCCTTCAAAAAGAGCACGATCCACTTGGTTCATCCCCAGTAAGTAATAACCTCCATCACGACTGGGCCCGACAACTACATCGCAAGTGTTTAAAGCCTCAAAGGCGCTTAGTATATGTTGAGGACGCAATTGGGCACAATCACTTCCGATAATCACTGCTCTGCCATGGTATTTTAACACCCTTTCAAATGCATGATACATTCGATCTCCTAAATTTTCTCCCTCTTGCTCTATTTTATCCTTTGCAACATCAGACCATAGATCTCTTTCAACTATGTTTCCCGCATAAAATACATAATTGTGACTTGGCAGCTGAGCAGCGATATACTTGGTATGATTTAGTAACTGTATGTATATTTCAAGCGCCTTCTTAGCTCCAATTGATGCCGCTATCCTGGACTTCACCTCACCTAGAACCGGAGGTCGTACAAACAAAATCAAGGCACGATCATCTCGGTTCTGATCCAATATGGCCATCTACTATTTTTTCTTCTTGTCTTCTTCTTTCAATCTCAAATGCGTACCATTTTCTAAGGTCTTAGAAAGTGCTTTGTATGGACCGCTAACAACAGAGAGTCCCTCTTCCAATCCATCTAGAATCTCTATATACTCATCATCCTGAATACCCGTTTTGACCTCGATCATTCTCGCAGTATCAGCTTCATAAACAAATACCACTTCTTTATACTTTTCTTCATCGGTTTCTTCGTTTTCTAAACGTACCGTTACGGATTGGATAGGAACTGCCAATGTCTCTTCTTTGACATCAGTAATAATATCTACGGAGGCTGACATACCAGGACGAAACGGATAAGATACGTCCTCTGTGATCTGAGACCCATAGGATTCAGGGTCTAATCGAATCTTTACAATAAAATTAGTCACTTGATCAGTATTGAGAGAAGCTGTAGCGCTTGTCGTACCTGCAACATTGGTGGCACTATTGGCTATCTCGGTGACTTGGCCTTTAAACTTTTTATCAATGTAGGCATCTACTTCTATTTCCACCATATCCCCAAGCGAGACCTTCAGAATATCATTTTCGCTGACTTCCACTTGAGCCTCCATTGTATTCAGATTGGAAATCCGCATGATTTCGGTACCCGCCATTTGAGCAGTTCCGACGACTCGTTCCCCTTTTTCCACTGACAGACTTGATATGATCCCGTTATTAGGCGCTCTGATTGAGGTTCTATTGAGATTTGTTCTCAATTCTCTTAGCGAAGCTTCATTACTGGTGACCATAAAAGCTGCAGCATTAGCACTTTCTTGAGCCGCACGGATATTGGCTTTTGCAGAACCGATACTGGCTTCCAGAGATTCTACTTGAGACAGGGATTCATCAAATTGAGCTTGTGAAATCACTTCATCTTTAAACAATTGTTGATTGCGATTATGGACTCTAATCGCTTGCTTCAATTGTGTTTCAAGTTCGATCTTCTGTGCCCTTTGGGTTTCTATCTGTGCTTGTGCAGAGGCCATTTGGGCTTTGGCATTATTTAGATTGGCAACACCTCGCTGCACACTTGATTGATATAATTCAGGATCAATCTTCAATAGCAATTGACCTGCTATGACCGAGTCGCCCTCTTCGACGTATAGTACAACGATCTCACCGGAGACATCCGAACTGATGACAACTTCAACTTCAGGATAGATGCGTCCACTCGCTGATACAATCTCTTTGATCGTTCTCATACTCGAAAGATCCACTTCTACTACTTCGCCCTTTGGAGCGCTATTTTTTTTGTAGGCATAAGCACCTACAATTCCCAAGATTAGAATCAGCAATCCTATTGCCAACCACCGCCTACTTTTCCTTTTTTTCTTTTGTGCCATATTTTATAAACTTATTATTTTAGACTAACCGGATATCCTTGATAGAAATCAAGTACTTTTGCCTTGAGCATATAATCATATTTTGCGAGGATCTGTTCTGTTCGAGCTCGGTATAGTTGATCTTGAATACTTGTAAAATCAAAAGAATTGATTGCGCCGAGATTAAATCTTTTTTGCGCATTGATAAATGAGATTTCTCTGGCTTGCAGAACTTTATTGGCTGCCGTTAAATTGCGTTTTGCTGCCTTGACATCTGTGATTAACTTTCCTAGGGTATTGCGCAATTCGACGCTGTACTTTTCTTTCTCAATTTTTTGATTTAGGACATTCAGTTTATTTCGCTCGATACTTCCCTTTGTATTGTAATTGCTGTAGATGGGAAGAGTTGCATTAAATCCAAATCCCACGGATTTGTTATCTCCGAATTGGTTAAAATATGGTATCGTGCTAAAATCTGTCGGTACAAACTGGTTTCTACCTATAGTCGCGGGATTGCCATTGATGAACACCTCCTCACTAAAGGTTTGAATTGTACCATCACTGACCCGTCTGGATCGATTGGAAAAGTTGGTCGAAAAATTGATGCCGAAAGTCAATGAAGGATATAATTGTGACTCTGCGATTTCTACACCCAAGGCTGCGCTTTCTATCCGCAAATCAAAAGCTCGCATCTCGGGACGGGATTGAACCACGCGTTCTAATATCTCATCAAAAGAAGATAGGTCAGGATCCGAATACACTTTTTGTTCTACCGGAGGGCTTGCTACATCTAAGTCAAATGACGGTGATAGATTCAAGATACCCTTAAGATTTAATAGTGCCAACTCAATTCGGTTTTGCCCCAAGGTGATCTCTTGTTCAGACGTAGCTTGCTGAGATTCCAAATCATATATCTCAAATTGTGCGCGGCTTCCGGCGGCTATGAGTTTTTTCATCTGATCTATCTGATCGTTGATCGTATTGAGTTGAACCTCACTATTGGCCAAATTGTCCTTGGCAAATAGAACTTCAAAGTAGGCAGAGATGACGTTGAGGGTAATGGTATTGGCCATGGCTGATCTATCCTCTTTGGTTACAGATTCATCAATGTATCCCTGCGCTATGTTCTTCTTAATCCTTCCACCGTTATAGAGCAATACTCCCGAGTTGATTTGCAATCCATTGGAAAAAAAAGTCGTATTGTTAAATTCATTGGTTGTCGGGTCAATGGTACGACCTGTATTCCAAAATGCGTTGGAAGAGAAACTCAGATTGGGATACTGCTGACTCCGATTTATCCTAGATTGAATCGTGGCATCGTCCAATGCATAATCAGATTGTTGCAAATCCAAACTGTGCTCCAATGCATAGGACAAACATTGCTCTAGATCCCAAACTTCTTGTGATAGTAAGGGAATACCTATCATATAAATTATGAATACGATAAAATAACTTCTCATAAATGATATCATTAAATGATCAAATATTGTACACATTAACAATTCAAGTGAATACTCGGGAAGGGGCTTTGGAGATAAGAAAAATCTTTTGTCGCGTATGTCACAGCTTCCTAAAAAGAACAATGCTATTAGTAATAAAACATACAGACAAAAACGATAAAAGAGTTACTATTCAGGTAGGCGTCATTTTGGCTAAAAAAAACACTTTTCCCGTCATATTTTCGCTATTTTTTTCGCCGTAGCGCTGCTATGCCTCAAAAAATAAGCGTCATCTGACGAAAAAACTGGCTTTTTTTATCTCAAAAGCACCCTCCTGAATAGTAACATAAAAGAACTTTATTAACCAAAATTTACCCCATTTGAGTATTTACCGATTCAAACTCTAAGTTAAAAGTACTTTGATTAACGGAAGACAGATTTATATCAAATAGGGACTTCGATAGATAAAATACAGAAAAAGTGGTTTAAAATGTCGAATAAAGCGATTCTACACCTATCAGACGATCATACCGTTCTGTGATAGTGCGATAGTAAACCAATATCTGATATTCATTGCGTGTCGCATAGTGACTACCTTCAAAATAAAGCAGATCATACGTGCCGTCATTATATAATACGACATATTGGTAGTCATAAAAACCCTGCTTCAGTAATGCCCCTCCATAATATAGCTTCTGTTCAAAATCGTATTTCAATCTAAACTCCTCTCTAGGTTGCCAATTTGTAAACTTGCCTACTATATATACCTCCGCATCCGGTATAGCAAAAAGAGATTCGATGGCAAAAGATGTCTCAACATACTCCGCACGGATATTATCTTGATTGTACTCTAATGTTTCTATGATATAACTACCGTTGAGGTCGTCGATATTGGTATAAATGATACCTTGTCGTTTTTGATCCACTTCCATATAAATGATGATTCCCTGAGCATCAACCTTTACTTGGCTGACACCATAACCCCGAGAACGCAATGAACGTAGATCCGCACCTCTAAACTCATTGTATGCTTCAAAACCGATTCTATATGTTCTGTCAAACTCAATCCGATCTCCGATGGTAAATCTCGGTTGAAAACCGGTCTGAATATTGTCCCATCTCCCATTTTGCATGACTGTAACAAAAATCTCCTGTTGTGGATTAACGATGGGAAAGCGATCATTGACAATCGCAAGATCAATCTCTTGATGAGTACGCGACTTACTTGAGGCCAAGGCTCGTTGTACTTCTGCATATATCCTTACTTTGGATTCGGCTACCATAAATCTTCGGGACAATGCAATCTCATCTGATTCTTCATCTCTGACTACCAGAAGATAATTGCCCGATATACGCCAATTGGTCTGTCGATTGGGCAATACAAGTTCATAGTGCGTATAATCCGTTCGTGTACCAATGGAATAAGAATATTCTCTGATTTCTTCATCGTTGTATCCTATCAAATAATCCGCTTCTGTGATTCTATCGGATGGATTCCAATCTTTATCACAATGTATCAATCGATAGGAATACTCCCGATCACCTCCCAATATGTCATCAAAGGCCAAGCGCAACGCTGCTCCACTCCCCAAATTGATGATGGGATTGGAAGTCGGCAATCCATCAATAAAGAGTTGAACGCTCTTGATATGATCCAAATACTCATAATCTTGATATTTCAACACCTGCTGAGCAGATACCTGGTAGCTATACGTGCCGAACATCATAAAAACCATTAAGAACCACTTCATTTTTGGTCGTTTCATTTTATCGAGTAAGATCTAACAACGGGTGCATCACCATTTGGACGCTCCAATATGTAAAATATCCGTTAAGGATAACTTAATCTTTGGTCGATAGATAACATTAATAAGTTACACTATGGGGCAAACTCGTATAAGGATTGTCAGCTATCCTAAACCTCCACGGCATATGAGCCCACGCAGATGCATAGGCAATGCCCACTCTCAATCCAATGACCACCTCCGGTTTCTCTGCTGCTTGATCGGTATATATCCGGATCGGACTCTGGTTGTTGTGATACAGCACACCATTGACTGAAGTAGTAATTCCCATGGCCATCGTCCACTTGCCCGGGCCATTGGTCATTGCCGGGCTCAGCCTTGGCTGATGCCTCCTATTGAGCATGATGTCAATACCTTCTAAAGGCTCGACCGCCCTTATCAGTGTTGCATGTGCTATCCCGGATGGTGCTGACACTACATTGCATAGATGATGTATCCCATAACACAAATAGACATACGAGCGGCCTCCTGCAGCAAACATCGTGGCGGTACGACCGGTGACCTTGTTTCCAAAAGCATGCGAACCCCTGTCTTCCGGAGCCCTGTATGCCTCCGTCTCAACGATACGGCAAATGCTTGTTTTACCGTCGATATCTGACACTATAATTTTGCCAAGCATATCACGAGCTAAAAACAACAGATCCTGATTCAAATAATATGAAGAAGGCAGTAACTTGAGATTGCAGTGCTGCATATGCCATCCTAGGTATTGGGTATCCAGATTGCCCCCCCTACAGTAGCAGATTTGGCACCGGTTACTGAAGGTATTGTATTGGGTATCTCCTTGACCCTCAGATATCCCATCAACGACATGAGAATCGCCTCTTTGAAATTAATGGTTTTGTTGTTGGGCTTGACGAGCTTCCATTGAGTATCACAATGATGTTTTATCCGCTCTAACAAAAAATCATTGTGAACACCGCCACCGGTAGCAAAAGCAGTAGCCGTAGCTGATGAAGACACCCGGCTCCGACTTTTAATATCATTGGTCAATTGGATGGCAATAAACTCAACCATCGTCGCCAAACGATCTTCTAAGGTAGCACTATATCTAAATGCAAGTGGTGCAAAATGACTTTTTACCCAAGAATTGTCCAAGGACTTGGGCGGAGACAAAGACATATAGTCTAAAGCCAACCATTGCTCTAACAATTCAGGGATGATGCGGCCACGCCTTGCCAATTGTCCCCGATCATCATAAACCAATCCACGTTCGGCTACAAATAAATTGAGGATTTGGTTACAAGGACAACTATCAAACGAAATAATGTCATCCCTAGTGTGAAAACTGACATTGGCGATGCCCCCTAAATTGAGATAGATGTCATATCCCGGATACAACCATCGCTCTACAATGGGAGCAATAGGAGCCCCTTGCCCTCCCTGTGCAATATCACTACTGCGAAAATCAGTAATACATGGAATACCCGTCAACTCTGCAATGATGGATCCTCGACCCAATTGTACCGAAAAACCGTTAAACGGAAAATGATAAACCGTATGGCCATGAGAAGAAATGTAATCAATATGAAGCTTTTGTGCCATTATCAAGTCAATGATTGCATTGGCCGTAAATACAGAAAATTCATACTCCAATTGATACAACTCCTTGGCAGTCAACTCTGTAACATGATCCAAGCTCCGCGCAATATGATCCGGAAAAATAATCGTCTCTACCCAATGATTCTCCCAACGCACTTTCCGGGGCGTCGATCCCGAAAAACAACACAATGCAACATCTAATCCATCCAAAGAACTCCCTGACATGCATCCAAGCACACATACTTTTTGTCTCATACCTAAAGATACTTAAGACAAACTAAACCCCCAGTTCAAAATCAATAATTTTTATTACTACTCAACATCAATCAATTTTGATGATAAAAAAAGTCTTGTTATGTATATTTCGCCCTATTGAGTCAGCAATAGCGCTACCACTCCAATCCCAATAAACCCCCGAAAAACTAAAACCATCATTTTGTCATTTGAAAACCGGACAACTCCAAGGCGACTGATCTTTCTATATAAAAAATGAGCCCCATAAAATCAGTAGATTCTGCATATAACATTTGGCAAAGAAAACTTTTAAAACAAAAATAGTTTTCTGGGTTTTATTCTTATACCTTTGCGCCTCAATGGAAATATCTGATATCTACATCAAAGCCGCAGAGCTTTTCATGCGATACGGAATCAAGTCCGTCAGCATGGATGAATTGTCCAATGCGCTGGGCATTAGTAAGCGTACACTATATGAGTATGTTGACAATAAGAAGAATCTATTGAATCAAATGATCGATGAAAAACAGCAGGAAGACATTGAGGTCTTTGCGACAATCAGACTCAATAGTCAGGATGCGATAGATGAAATGGCTCAGATTGTAGCATATCTCACAACGACGCTTTCGGATTTAAGACCTGCCTTCATACATGATCTTCGCAAATACTATCCTGCCACATGGACTGTAATCAAGGATTTTCACAATGATTTCTTACGAAAAAGAATTGAAAAGAACATAGAACGAGGTATATCAGAAGGATACTATAGACCCGATCTTGACCCACACTTGGTGAGTTGGATGTACGTTGCAGCCTCATGGGCGATAACAGACAATGTCATGGTATCATTTAAAGATTTTAGTCTCAAGAGCATTATCAGACAACATGTCCTGTATCATCTCTATGGCCTTCTGTCTGACAAGGGCTATCAACATATAAAAGATTTTAAATTATCCGAATGAATCACATTGCGATCTATCTTTTGTTGTTCTGCTGTATTTCTTTCAACGGCTTGGCACAACTCACCTACACCCTTCCACAAGCTATCGATTATGCGCTCGAACATCACACAAAAATCAAAGTAGCTCAACTGGAACATGAGAATTCTATATGGCAATATAAAGAAGCCAAGTCCATCGGTATGCCTCATATCAATGGTAATATAGATTACAATTACTTTTACCAGATACCTGTTACGCCGGTAGAAGACTTCATCTCTCCATCCGTTTATGGAGTACTGATCAATGAGCGAGTGACTACCGAAAACGGAACGATCACACCCGACAATCTGCCCGAAATCAGGACTTTCAACATAGCATTCCAACAGAGACAGTCATTGAATATAGGTATCAAGGCAGATGTACTTGTCTTTGATGGCAACTTTCTCAAAGGTCTCAAAGCTGCGCGAAAATTTATGGATCTATCCGCGAGTCAGGTTGATTTGTCCCGACAGGATATCATACACAATGTCACACGAGCGTATCAGAGCGTATTAGTGGCAGAACGAAGCGCCGAAATAATCCGTAAGAATATTGACAATGTTGCAAATGCACTACGAGAAACTGAAATCATTTATAAAAATGGATTTGCAGAAGAGCTCGATGTGGACAGGTTGAAATTGTCTCTCGAAAATCTAACAGTCGAACACGATAAAACCCTACGCCTTATTGATATCAGTTACAATGTACTCAAATATCAAATGGCCTTTCCTATCAATGAAGACCTCATGGTAGCGGACAAGCTTGAATCTACTGTTGAACAATTGTTGCTAAATCCACAGACGTATAAAGAACATATCGATCCGGAAAAAAGACCGGAACATCAATTGCTACTCAAGTCAATAGAGCTCGACAAAGCTGATTTAGAGCGCATCAAGCAAGGGTATGTCCCCAGCATTTCGGCACACTTCGGATATGCTCAGATATTGAGCCGCAACGGTTTGTTTAATGAATTAGAATCAGGATTCCTTCCCAACGGAGTTATTGGAATAAGTGCAAAAATCCCCATATATGATGGAGGTATGACTAAGAGTCGAATCGAAATAAAAAAAATAGCCCTTGAAAAGAACAAGATAGAGCTAGGCGAATTTGACAGAGCAATGGCCTTGCAAATCTACAATACTCAAATCGTACTTGAAAATACCAAATCATCATTGCAGACAGCTAAAAGGGTATTAGACCTTAATGAAAAAATATTTCAGAAGACAAGAATTAAATACA
>JAJRXG010000129.1 GCA_024276375.1 Bacteroidota bacterium
CTACTCAGGTGGTATCAATTTTGGCTAAAAAAGGCTCTTTTTTCGCTATACTTTAGCTATTTTCCTCTCAATAGCGCTGCTATTAAGAGAAAAATGAACTTCGTTTAGCAAAAAAATAGGTTTTTTTTAGCTCAAAAGCACCCTCCTGAATAGTAACATCTCAAAAGCACCCTCCTGAATAGTAACACGAAATCTCAATATTTCAAACTATATGAGTTAATCGCCCTTCAGGAAGATCCCATGCTTATAAGGCTGTTTAAAATACCGGAGCATCGACTAAATATACTAAAGAGAAACATGAGATAACAAGCTGCGATGACTCCATACTCCCTTTGGTCGTACGGAGCATGCAGCAGAACCGTTCGTGTGCCACGAGGTGGTACTAATCCAGTGAGTGTAAATCCCACCAGGGCAATTAACTGTTCACCCTGAAGATAAACGGACAGTTAGCTTAGCGAGAAGTGCGCTGAAGCTTCGTTATATCAAATATTCAAGCCGTAATGCGCAAGCGTGAACCCGCAGTAGCTTCGAGAAGTGTATCCGTAGAATTGGGGACAGTGTTGACGGTCTGGAACCCTGCCATACTGCAAGGATAAACAGTTGCACGAATTGCAGTAAACTACCGGAGTCAAAGGGGTGGAGCAAATATAGATGGAATAGTATTAAACGTGGGAGGTCTCCTGTTTCAATAGAACGTACAACGTTATATGTATCCCAATTTTCCGCGTCTTCATGATCTTATCGAGGTACAGCTTTTTTCTTTTCTTCGCACCTACAATACTCACTCCTCTACTCTCTTGCGAGGTTGAATATTCTTGAGTTCAATGCGTGAGAGTTCTTTGAGTTTGCCTTCTTGGTACAGTGTGGCGAGATTAGCTACGGGCGTATTGGCATCATCGTGTTTGTAATTGACGTAGTCTTGAAATCTGATACCTCCGATTACGCGTGGGTTGTAGGCGACCCTAAATCTTACGCCCCCATCTCCTGTATGGTAGGAATATGCGAGGTAGTCCATGGTGTGATTATCTTTATGAATCCAGTACATGTAAACGTCTTCAAAGTCTGCACCGCCACCTTCTTCTTCAAACGTCACTTTGACTTTATTATACAATTGGCCTTTAATCGTCTCTTCTCCCAAGAGCTCTTTCTGTACGGATGCATCATTGAGGAAAAAGGGTAAGAAAGCGAAGTAGTGTACCGAATTAACTGAATTGGAATAGGCTTTTATCTTCTTGTCTGTTAAGGAGACTTCTTTTCCGTCTATGGTGCGTTTAAATCCCTCATTGGTCAATACATCTCTGGCGACATTTCCTTTTTCGTGTACAGTGATACGCTCATACTGATACTGACCATGATTATAGTCATAGACGTAGGATTTGTCTCTAAACGTATAAGTAAAGTATGCATCTTTGTACGCCTCACCGCCATGCGCTTCAATACAATCGTTGATGATGCTTGCGGTGGGCGAGGTGTCCTTTAGTTTACTATCGCAGGAGATACACCATAGGATTATGGAGAGCAGTAATATGTATGTTGTTTTCATGGGTGCCAATGTCGCTATATCTGATGAAGATAACGAGTATTTTTGACTAAAAATATTATGGAAAACTGTACGTGTGTATAACAAATAGCATAAAATAGGACATTGCTCTTGTACGCCTCTGTCCTCATATGATTAAGAACCCCTCATATATAGTCTCCCTTGATGAGCGAAACAAATCAACACCTCCCCACCACGCATTGCCCGCTGATTCCTAGTACTCAATAAAGTATATTGCCCCGGTCTTTAGACTGGGGATAAAGAGTAGTGCAATGTATTAGCTTTAGCCATTAATATGTATAGACTTGTTAAGGGCTAAAGCCCAAGATGAAAAAGGCATGCCTTCCCGGATATAAGTATCCGGTTACTATTCAGGAGGGTGCTTTTTTTAGCCAAAATGAGGCCTACCTGAATAGTAACAAATAAAGTGTAGTATGTTATACACACAAACAGTACTTATTTCAGTCTTTCTATGATCGGGAATATTGGATTTTCACGGAAGTGTATGATGGAAGTGACTTAAAGAGTTGACAAAGTATAGAAGAGCCTTTGAAATTGACGTACTTTTGCACCCAAATTGAGCATTATGAAGAAGATACATATTGCGGCGTTGATTATGCTGGCCATAGCAATAGGATTATTGATTATGTCGTCACAGCAGTTGAGTAGTTTTTCTACGTTTCAGCAAGCCCAAGATTCGGGTGCACGCGTAAAGGTCTCCGGCCAATTGTCCAAGACAGATCCGATCATATATGATCCGGAAAAAGATCCCAATTACTTTAGTTTTTATTTGACAGATGAATCCGGAGAGACTCGTCGGGTTGCTATCAAGCAAGGAAAACAACGTGATTTTGAGCGTTCGGAATCGATCGTTGTTACGGGCAAGTGGAACTCAGACTACTTCGAAGCCACTGAGATGTTGCTCAAATGCCCCTCCAAATACAAGAATGAAGAGTTGGCGCTTCGCAATCAAGTAAAGGTATCAGCGGTATCCTCGCAGCAATGAGTGACATAGCCTATATCGGGGAACATTTATGGCCGGGGAGGGTAGGTCATATGCTGGTGCTGCTGGCTTTTGTGAGCGCACTATATAGCGCTTATGCTTTTTACCAACAGCATTATAAGTCAGATGTATCGTGGCAACCTTTGGCTCGCGGAGGATATTGGGTACATTCCATATCTATTTTTGGAGTGATTGGGCTCATCTTGTATGCCATGACGCAGCATATGTATGAGTATGACTATGTGTATCGCACGGTATCTGATGATAGTGCAATGCGCTACTTATTGGCGGCATTTTGGGCGGATCAAGAGGGGAGTTTTCTGCTCTGGATGTTCTGGCATTGCATATTGGGTTTGATATTTATGTACAAAAGCAAGGAGTGGGCACCAGTGACGATGATCACCTTGGCATTGATAGAAGCTTTTTTGATCTCTATGCTTTTGGGATTGTATTTGCCTTTTGTGTCTGAGGATATCAAGATTGGTAGCAATCCGTTTGTGATGGTACGGGATGTATTTGATGCGCCGATATTTGCCAATGCAGATTATTTGTCTTTGATAGAAGGTCGTGGGTTGAATCCGTTATTGCAGAATTATTGGATGACGATACATCCGCCGGTATTGTTTTTGGGTTTTGCTTCGCTTTCTATTCCGTTTAGCATGGCTATTGGAGGGCTGTCGATGAACAGACATAAGGAGTTGATGCTGCCGTTGTTGAAGTGGGCATTATTTGCAGCAGCGATATATGGATTGGGGATATTGATGGGGGCAGCTTGGGCCTATGAGGCGTTGACTTTTGGTGGATATTGGGCTTGGGATCCTGTGGAGAACACTTCTCTTGTCCCGTGGTTGATCCTAGTAGGCGGGATTCATACCAATTTGATCGCAAGAGCGACGACTTATTCGATCAAAACGACGTATGCCTATTATTTGTTGGCATTTGTGATGATCGTCTATTCTACTTTTTTAACACGGAGTGGAGTATTGGGAGACACCTCGGTACATGCGTTCACGACAATGGGATTGGAGTCTCAGTTATTTATATTTTTAGCCTTTTTTATTTTGTTATCCTTTTGGAAATATTACAAAGGGGGTAAAGATATTCCGCGCAGACCCGAAGAAGAAAGGATTTACAGCAGGGAGTTTTGGATGTTTATCGGTGCTTTGATACTGTTGTTCTCTGGTATATTGATGACGTTTGCAACTTCACTGCCGGTGTATAATAAGATTGTCGAGGTATTTGACCCCAATCATATACCGATTGCCATCGATGATCCTATGGAACATCACAACAGGTATCAGTTGTGGGTTGGAGTATTTGTGGGTATTGTATCGGGATTGACGATTTTTCTTAGATATGGAGGCCGTCTGTGGAAAGAGCATGCTCGGAAGTACTTCAAGCAAATATCGATAGCCATTGGTATTGCGGTGATCTTGACCATTGTATTGGGTCAGACGATTGAGATGCTTGCATGGCAACATTATGCTTTACTATTTGGTGGTTTGTTGGTCATTGTATCCAATCTCGGGTATCTCTTATTTGTCATCAAAGGACAGATGAAGATGTCAGGAGCAGCCTTGTCGCATGTGGGATTTGGCGTGTTGATACTGGGTATCATGTATAGTGGTCTCAATAAGAAGACCATCACGAGCAGTCCATTTGTACAGAGAGATTTTGTAGAAGGGCAGGCCATAGACCGGGCAGTCGTTTTGATCAAGAATATGCCATTTTATACGGAGGGCTATTGGATGAATTATACCAGAGATACATTGATCGACAATTTGCGGCACTATAGATTGGAGTTTAAAAAATTGGACGAAGAACAAGAAGTTGTCGATGAGTTTGTGACACAACCGACTGCTTTGTACAATAAAGACTTTACAAAAATCGCAGCACTCAATCCGGGGACGGAACGCAAGCTGTGGTATGATGTTTTTACCGCAGCAGCTCCCAATGAACACCTGCAAGATATCGAAATCGCCAAGGCTGTAGAAGACTCTCTGAAGTATCTGTCTTATCTCATTATGCCCGGAGACAAGATTGAAGATAGTACATGGATATTGGATATCGGAACGATGGTTTTTGATGATACTATGTTGGAGGACGACCACAATACCCCATCAGATAGCAGTGCATATGACTTGACTGTCGGTCTGCCCATGATCTTTACCCATAGACGGAGTGGCAGAAAGTATGAGATCACCCCGGGACTTGGTCTAAAGGACGCATACATATTTCAATTTCCCAAGGTTATAGATGAGTTGGGGATAAAAGTAAAATTAGGAAATGAGGTTTTTGGAGCTGTTTATACAGAAGACAACAATCTACAATATACGGAGATCAAACTTCAAAAAGGAGCTACCATCAAGTGGAATGATTACCGGATCAATCTAACCACCTTTAATCCCGGGGGTCAACACCAAAATTATAAAGCAGAATCAGGAGATATAGTAGTAGGAGCCATCTTGGAAATCACTCACCCCTCGGGTCTCCAATCAAGAGTTGAACCTTTGTTTGTATTGAGGGGATCACAACAATTTAGTATCAAGGATCACGATCCGCTGACGGGCGTTCACGTGCGATTTACACATATAGATCCCAAGACTGAGACGATGACTTTTCGTATTGCTGCGGACGATCGCAGCGATCAAGAGGTAGAGATTTTGATCGCTTCAGATGTGCCGCGATCAGATATCTTGATTGTCGAGGCCAATATTTTTCCAGGCATCAATCTAGTATGGTTGGGTTGTCTGATGATGTTGTTCGGGCTTTCATTAAGTCTTTGGGCCAAGCGATCACTTAAGCAAGGGTCGTGATCGAGACACAACACAAGTATATTCTTCATGATGCTTTTCAGCCCATGGCTATAGAAGAGCAATCCGTGGATTTGGTCGTCACATCGCCACCCTATCCGATGGTCGAAATGTGGGATGAAATGCTGGGAAAGTATGATAAGAATATTGAGACGGCTCTCCTTGATGGAATGGGGATGGACGCTTTTGAGTATATGCACCGATTGTTGGATCGTTGTTGGACATCTTGTTATCGGGTATTGAAGCCGGGAGGATTTGCCTGTATCAATATCGGGGATGCCACGAGGACGATAGATGGGAGATTTAGATTGTACAGCAATCATAGTAGAGTATTGCAATCGTGTATGGCATTGGGATTTGATGTGTTGCCATCGATCTTGTGGTGCAAACCGACCAATAGTCCAACCAAGTTTATGGGCTCGGGAATGCTGCCGGGGGGCGCCTATGTGACCATGGAACATGAGTGGATACTCATTTTGCGCAAGGGAGGAAAACGGGTTTTTAACCCAGAAGAGAGACAACGTCGCAGGGAGAGTGCCATATTTTGGGAAGAAAGAAATAAGTGGTTCTCTGACCAGTGGACTGATATCCTAGGTACAACTCAAAAATTGGGTATGAAAAGTGATCGTAAGCGTTCTGCTGCTTATCCGATGGAGATTCCATTGAGGCTAATCTCAATGTATAGTATGTATGGGGATGTTGTATTGGATCCTTTTTCCGGTACGGGAACCACTGCTCTGGCAGCGATCTTGTCCGGTCGGTCGAGCATCAATATAGATATAGATCAACAAATGCTCATCGAGAGCTCTAAGTTGCCGTCTAAAAGAGAGACAAAAGGCATTCTCAACAATCTCTTAGCGTCGCGTCTCTCAAGACATCTGCAATATGTATATGCTAAGGACATGCTTTTTTTCAAATATAGAAATCAAGGACTGGGGATACCTGTTAAGACACAACAAGAAAAGGAATTATACCTCTACCCGATCAAGTCGATATCAAGATCCAATGATATCATACGAGCAAAATATCAAAAGTGGAAGAAATCCACATTGTCCCGGATAATCACTCAAGAATAACTGAGCGGAGTTGATTGTAGTAGTACATTGCTTCATTATACAAGGGCAGTAGGTCTTTCTTAAGAGGTCGAATCCTATTGTCCGGAGGACCCCAACCAATAGACTTCCAGACATTGTCGTACCAATAAGGTGCCCAGACACCATCTTCGGCAATCGAGCCGGGAGCCCAAGACAACAAGCGCTCATCAAAATCAATATCCAGCTTTTGACACAACTTGCTCAACACTTGACGGGGGCTCTTCAACACCTCATTAGAATCTAAGACGATGGGAGACTGTCCTCTTGCGATAAGATACTGATAGATTTCCCATTCTTTTTGAAGACCGATATCTTGCATGGTGGGATGCTCGATGACTTTTGCAAATGACGCAATCAATTGATTGGGGTGACGAATCAAAAACACATTTTTTAGCTCCAGCAAGAAATCCAAATTACAGTTGACATAGTGATGTGCCATCCCTTTTATAAAATAAATGTCGCGATCCACCGGTTGAAAAAAATATTCAGAAAGAACACTTTGGAGATCTGTAGGTAGGGATGCCAGCACATCAGACGTTCCGGGATGGTAGTCTATGCCTGTCTGATCGAGATAGTAGGCGTACATGGGTTCATCTACTACGGAAGTATCGGGGCGGTTGGCCCAAGCATACATCATAGCCGTTGATATATTGCGAGGCCCGGAGATAAGATTAATGCGTGTCATCATCGAGTTGTTGGGGATGCCAAAAGTGTTTGTCAAAGTCTATAACGGTATGATCCTCTATATGGATTCCTTCTGCCTCCAAGAGTTCTTGCATCAGCGTCGGCGTTGCAAAGTTCAACCTTCCTGTGAGCTGTCCTTTTTTATTGACAACGCGATGGGCAGGTACCATAGTCTCTGCACTTCGATTGGCTTGTGTCAATGCCCAACCTACCATCCTTGCAGAGCCCAATGATAGATAGTCTGCTATTGCTCCATAGTTGCAGACCCGTCCCTTGGGAATCTGACGCGTGACGTAATACACAAGATCGAAGTAGGATTGATCAGCCATAATACGAAGTAACACAATTTTGTATTGTTTGCCATAAAGAATGACACAAGGGTCTATGGACATTGGTTAACTTTGTACTAACATTGTCAGATAAGTGTCTATGAATCAAATCCTGCGCTATAGTGTTATTGCGACCCAAGTCGAAAATCTTACAGATGCACGTTATTTTGCCGCCCGTGGAACGGACTATTTACTGTATGACCTTGAGGAAGTTACGGTAGATCTTGTCCGTCAAATACAAGAGTGGGTCAGTGGTTCACAAACGCTTTTACTGTTTTCTGAAACAAACTTACAGATACTAGATGAAGCTGTAATAAAATTGCAACCCGCAGGTATAGCAATGAAAGGAGGATCTCATGAGCTACAACATCTGGCAGGACATGTTGCCATTTTTGATTGGACGGACGATGAGATTGACTGGATGGAGACAAAGTATGTCTCTTATGATTTGCATCAGGGCAGAGAGGACTATGGTATTATATTGAGAGGGGGAGATGAGGCTATGATTGGTGTGAAGTCCTATGAAGAGCTGGACGAGATTTTTGATGCCATAGAGTATTGAAGTAGTCCTACAAGTTATTGTCTTGCTATGGTGCCCACAATCCTATGGAGGTGGCGATCACTCTGTTATCTTGTAGGGAGACAAGGCGATGATGGGTTTCGGTTTCAGAATGTCGATGAAAAGTGACTTGGATGTTTTCACCAAATAAGCATTCTGACTTGATGTGCAACTTGTACTGTGTCAATCTAAAGTGATCTAGAAAATCTTTAGGAGCTCCTTGAATCATCAGTTTGGCAAATACAATATTGTTGACATGGTCATTCCAATCCAAATCGTCATAACGCATTGTATATTCATAGGCGTCGCAATAGTCCTCATCAATAGTGAGCTTGCCTTGTGGCACCGGTAAGGTCTGCTCTGGAGGTGTTAACGATAGTATGCGTGGTGGAATACGTTGTATCTTTCGTTTTTCGAGATGCATCAGTGTCCATGTACTTGACGCCGTAGCAATCAATTGATCCTTGATATCATACACGAGAAAATCACGGTAAGCCAGAATACGATGAAATCCGGCAGGATATGTGATGATCCGGATCTCCTCGGAAAGAAGAATAGGCCGGGTAGCAATGACTTCTTTACGGAGCAAGACCCATGAGCAGTTGTCCATATCCTCGTCCCACATAGATATATTAAGTTTGTTGGCATTGGTCATGGAGACTTCTTGCATCAGCATCATCAATGCAGGCATTTTAAGGTTGCGTCGGATATCTACTTCATGAGAGCGAATACGGAAGGTGGTTTCGGAACCCTGTTCCGGAGCATGTAGTACCATATATAAGTGTCTTATGGATCAAATCTAAGATGTTTTTCGGTCAGAACAACATAAGATCCTTTTGTATTCAACCTATAATGTATCCTCGTTCCCGCTATGATCTCTTATAAGCAGATACGTATATTTATTTTAATGTTCGAGGGATTACAGTACGGCGCGGTATGTGTATGACCGCAATGTTTATTTTATCGCAAAAAATGGCCGTGTGGTTGGCTTGAGCGACTTGGCAAATGCAAAGCATTCACAAACTCAAATGGAAAATAAACAAGTTGTGAGTAATCGTATGGCTTTGAGCGCCTGCCTGTGCAATATACGGAGACAAGGTGGCTTATTCATTTGTCAATTCATTTGCAATTAATTCCGCTTGACCAAGCCCCCGCCCCTGTGAAACGGGCAGGTGTGCTTAAAGAGCGTCTGTATTTTTTCGGTCTGAAGCACAACGGTAGCGTTATGTGTCGGCGCGACGATAGGAGATCCGGCATCATATCGCTTATTGTCATCAGTACTCTTTGACAAGCACATCTGTTGGTATATTCATCTGTTGGCTGATACTTCTTATCATTTTCAAGGTTAATTTTCTTTTGCGATTCAATATTTCGCTTGCTCGACTCTTGAAACCAATAATTTGTCCAAGATCCTTTTGGTTCATTCCCATCTCCTCCATTCTAATTTTAATTGCTTCGATTGGATCGGGAGCTTCTATTGGGTGATGTTTGTTTTCATAGTCTTCTATTAGCAAAGACAAAACTTCTAATTCATCACTTTCTTTAGTGCCTGGCACAGCATCAAAGATATCTTCCAAGCGTTTGAATGCCAGATCAAGCTCTGCTTCTGTTCTTATCGGTTTTAGTTCCATGTCTTTATATCTTTACTGGATCGATTTTGTCATACTCATCATGAGTTCCAATAAAACGAATCCACATCATCCTATATTTATAGTTGAGTTTCACTATCAATCTGTATTGATTACCTTTAATATTGAAGATTACACGATTACCAGGAATCAACCTTGCATTTGGCAAAGTATCTTTTAGCTCATTTGGAGATTTCCAATTCCCTTTTTCAGCTGCCAAATACCATGATTTGAGTGGCTGTTCAGTGTCAGGATAATTGCTCCAAAATGCTCTTAAAGTGTTACTATTCAGGTAGGCGTCATTTTGGCTAAAAAAAACACTTTTCCCGTCATATTTCCGTTATTTTTTTCGCCGTAGCGCTGCTATGCCTCAAAAAATAAGCGTCATCTGACGAAAAAATTGCCTTTTTTTATCTCAAAAGCACCCTCCTGAATAGTAACGTTTTTTTTTTGTTCTTAATCAAAAAAAGATAGCATTAGATAAAATGGAATCCTTTCTATCGGTCAGACATCCGCTTATCAATGACCGGTATCCGTCGAGAATAGAATGACTAAAGTCATCCAATAGCAAGATGAAAGTCATCAAAACGGCTTTATTTTCTTTGCTTATTTGTAATGTATAAATACTGAGCAAATTAAACAAGTAAGCTATGAATTTTGATCTTTGTAAATATGAGATAGAGGTAGAAGAGATATTGCGCAACTCTTCCATACCGATACTTTATGAGATTGCTATCAGTCATGAGGAGGGAACGGCGATCTCTGATGTCGGGGCGCTTTTAGTTTACTCGGGAGTGAAGACTGGCAGAAGCCCCAAAGACAAGCGCGTTGTCAAGAACCCACAATCTGAAGCCAATATAGATTGGGGGTCTATCAACATCGATCTGGAGGAAGATACATTCATGATCAATCACGAGCGGGCGATCGACTACCTCAACACACGCAATCGACTTTTTGTCGTAGATGCATATGCCGGTTGGGATAAAAACTATCGGATCAAGGTACGGATTATTTGCACTCGGGCGTATCATGCCCTATTCATGCAAAATATGTTGATCATGCCAACAGCAGAGGAGTTAGGGGACTTTGGTGATCCTGATTATGTGATATTTAATGCCGGAGGATTTCCAGCCAACAGATATACGAGTAAGATGACCTCTAAAACGAGTATAGATATAGATTTGGAGCGTAGAGAGGTCGTAATACTCGGGACAGAATATGCAGGAGAAATGAAGAAAGGGATATTCTCCATTATGAATTACCTGATGCCGCTTCAACAAGTACTTCCCATGCACTGCTCTGCCAATGTGGGAGACCAAGGAGATGTCTCTATATTGTTTGGACTATCAGGTACAGGCAAAACCACCTTGAGTGCGGATCCCAATAGAAAATTGATTGGGGACGATGAGCATTGTTGGACGGATGATGGTGTTTTTAACATTGAGGGTGGGTGTTATGCCAAGGCAATAGATCTCTCTAAAGAAAAGGAA
>JAJRXG010000130.1 GCA_024276375.1 Bacteroidota bacterium
CAGTATGAAGGGCCGCTGATTGTAATGGTCAACTCCTTTAGTGCATCGGCCTCTGAGATTCTGGCTGCGGCAGTTCAGGATTATGAAAGGGCTGTAATCGTGGGGTCTCAGACATTTGGAAAAGGGACAGTCCAGCGTTTTATTGATCTGGATCGAGCAGTGAGGGGAAATAATAGTTTTAGGCCTCTTGGATCGCTCAAGATAACCATGCAGAAATTTTATAGGGTCAACGGAGGTTCAACACAGCTGAGAGGGGTCACACCGGATATCGAATTGCCGGATCGATATGCTCTTATAGATGTTGGCGAGCGAGAATACCCCAATGCTATGGCATGGTCTGAATTGCCCGGGCTTGAGTATAGTCAAGATGTTTTCAATGTGTCCAATAAGGCGTACCTAAGAGAAAGAAGTAAAATCAGAGTTGCCAATAATAATGACTTTAACTTGATTCAGAAGCAAGCTATGTGGTATAAGAAGAATAGAGAAAAGACTTCCTACTCCTTAAACTTGGACAAGCACAAGGAGTTTTTAGAAATGAAAGATAAGGAGAGCAAGCAGTTTAAAGCTATAATGGATGCATCTATTGAAGGTCTGACGATTACAAATCTACCGGAAGATATAGAGGATATTAACTTTGATGAGACGACTCAAGCCAACAATGAAGATTGGATAAAGTACCGATCCAAGGATATATATATCCATGAAACGCTGTCGATCATGCGGGATTTGATCGATGGTACATCTTACACCACTCTGGACAGGGATAAGATTAAGAAATAGAGTTTATAAGAGATACGTCTCGTCCATGAGTTTCATGTTGGGCTTTTTTGACCTTAATGCAAATGGAGTATTTATCGATAACCAATGTTTCGAAGAGCTTTGGAGAAAAGGTTTTGTTGTCGGATATCAACCTGACCATCAATAAAGGAGATAAGATTGCTTTAATCGCAAAAAATGGAAGTGGCAAGACCACCTTGCTAAAGATTATTGCAGGATTGGAAAGTGCGGAGGGAGAACAAAGCAAAGTGTTGTTGAGTAAGCAGATCCGCATTGGATTCTTAGATCAAGAACCACAAATAGAAGTTACACGGACTATTGAAGAGGTGTTTTTGGGTATTGATATGCCAAAGATCAAGGCGCTGAAGCAATACAAGCAAGCATTGCAAGCGGCAGATCCCACTGCCTTAGAAAGATCTGTCACACAAATGGATGATTTGAAAGCTTGGGACGCTGAGGCGCAAGGACATGAGTTGTTATATAGGTTAAATCTAACGGATACGGATCAGATTGTTGATAACCTCAGTGGTGGACAAAAAAAGCGACTTGCTCTGGCGAGATTGATTATGAGTGAACCGGATTTTCTAATACTTGATGAACCCACCAATCACTTAGATATCGAGATGATAGAATGGTTGGAGGGATACCTAGCGGCATCATCAAGAACCATTTTTATGGTAACACATGATCGATATTTTTTAGAACGGATATGCAATGAGATCATTGAGCTAGACAATGGTCACCTATATGTGTATCGGGGCAATTATTCTGATTACTTGGAGAAAAAGGAATTGCGGCAGCAACAAGAAGGTGTCGTTCATGATAAGGCAAAACGCCTATTGCATAAAGAGCTTGAATGGATGCGGCGACAGCCCAAGGCTCGGGGCACAAAAGCTAAATCTAGAATCGATAAGTACTATCAACTAGAGGAAAAGGTCAGTAGTATCTCCTACGATGCGGCTTTTAAGATTGAAGTGGATACAGCACGACTGGGTAAAAAAATCCTAGAGTTTTACGATGTCAGTAAAGCATACGGGGAGAAAAAATTGATTTCTGAATTTTGGTATAAATTTAGAAAAGGTGAAAGGGTCGGTATTACAGGTCCCAATGGAACCGGAAAAACGACCTTTGTACGTATGTTGACCGGAGAAGTGCGACCCGATAAGGGCAAGCGAGTGGTTGGTGAGACAGTACGATTTGGTTATTTTTCTCAAGACGGCATTGAGTTAGATGAGAGCAAACGGGTGATTGATGTGATCCGTGATTATGGTGATTATATCCCATTGACAAAAGGGTTAAAATTGAGTGCTGCAGCCTTGCTGGAGCGGTTCATGTTCAGTCGTGAGCATCAACAGGTATATGTATCTCAGTTGAGTGGTGGAGAACGTAAACGACTGCGTTTGCTCTGTGTCTTGATGCAAAACCCAAATTTTTTGATACTTGATGAACCTACCAACGATCTTGATATATTGACACTAAATGTACTCGAAAGTTATCTGTTACAATTTCCGGGATGTCTGGTGATCATCAGCCATGATCGATTTTTTATGGATAAGTTGGTGGAGCATATGTTTATCTTTGAAGGCGACGGAAAGATTACAGACTTCAATGGGACTTACAGCCAGTGGAAGGTACAAGCCAAAGCATACTCTAAGACCCGAAAAAAAATAACCCCTAATAGAGCTATAGAAGATACCAATATCGTGTCTCAGACAATACCGAGAAAGCGATCGTATCTGGAAAAGAAGGAAATATCTAATATAGAATCAGATCTCTTAAAACTCGAAAGTAGAAAAAGTGAAATTGAACAAATATTTGCTTCGGGACTAACGGATGCCCAAAGTATCATATCACTGTCCAAAGAACTGGGTGACATCAAAACCCGAATTGACGAAAATGAAATGCGGTGGCTGGAGTTGTCGGAAGACCAATAAAATAATAAGGGGTTTATAGTCCTTTGAGTTGTTTCTCTATGGATTTTTCGTAACCCGGAGAATAACCCATCTGAACAGAGAGAATCTTCCCCGTTCCATCGATGAGCATCGAGTACGGAATCCCGTGGAGGTTCAATTTGGTCATTAATTCTTGATTTTTGTCGTGCATAAAGGTGTACTCCCATCCATTGCTTTCAAACATTTTTTTAGCCCTCGATACCATTTGAGGTATATCTACTGAAATGGTGACGATCTCAAGATTGTATTTTTTCTTCCATCCGGGATAGACCTCCTTGAGGGCATTCATCTCCATGCGACACGGACCACACCATGTCGCCCAAAGACTGATGAGTTTTGGATTGCCTTGTGATGTATATGCTCTCAGATCTACCTCTTGATTTTGGGCATCTACGACGACGGATTGAGGCAAGACATCTTGGGCATGGCTCAAGAATAAGGTTAGACTCCATGCAATGATCGTGGAGAGTAGTTTTATGGACTTGGTAATAGATGGCATAAGTAAAAAAAATTGATGTAAACTGTGATGATATACCTTAAAACGCAGATTTCATTCCGATAATTCTTATTAACACTAGATTAACGATTGAGTGTCCCGTTTAGCGTACTGGAGGAGCTTTGGATTTTTTGGTAATATTATTGCTTTATATGGGTATAAATAAGTGTTCTGTCCAATCAAGATATACATACGGTTATTGATAGTCACTCCTTAAGGTTGACTAATCTCGAGAAAATTTTGTATCCCGAAGCCGGCATTACCAAGGCTCAGGTGATTCAGTACTATATGAAGATCGCACCGATACTATTGAGATATATAGGGTCGAGACCATTGACTGTTATCCGCTATCCCGATGGGATTGGTGCCAAGAGTTTTTATAGTAAGGACAAACCCAAATGGACACCTGATTGGATTGAGAGCAAGATCATCAAGCATGAGACGAAGAGTATAGACTATATCATTGCCAATAATAAGGCAGCTTTAGTTTGGTTGGCCAATTTGGCTTGCCTTGAGTTGCATCCGATGCAATTTAAGGTTCAATCAGAATTTTGTCCGGATCACTTTGTCATTGACTTAGATCCCGATGAGGATTTGGAATTTGATGCCGTCAGAGAGACTGCGCTGGCACTTAAACAGTATTTGGAGAGCTTGGATTTTACGCCTTTTGTAAAGACATCGGGTGGCAAGGGATTTCATATAGTAGTACCTATTGTTGCCGATATGACTTATGAAAAGGTAACACGTGATGTTAAGACATTGGCTGCCAGATTTGTAGCGAGCAATCCAAGGCGATATACTTTGAGTATTGCCAAGAACTCACGTAAGGGCAAAGTGTTGATTGATATCTATCGCAATCACCTTACCAATACGACGATTGCTCCATATAGTTTAAGGGGCAAAAGCAAAGCACCTATTTCGATGCCATTGACCTGGCAACAAGTAGAGTCTATTGTAGATGCGAGGGTATTCAACATCTCCAATTATCAAGAGCAATTGGATCAGTATGGAGATCTTTGGCAAGATTGGTATCAGTATGCTGTGCCTATGCATAGTGATCGTCGTGTCATAGGCCTACAGCAAGTCGATGAGAGGCTCAAGGACTACTTGGAGAAAAGAGACTTTGAAGTCACATCAGAGCCCTTGCCGGAGGTGATGCATGAAGATGCCAATAGATATGTGGTACAGCTTCATGATGCGAGCACTCTGCACTATGATTTGAGATTGGAGCAAAATGGGGTCTTGATGTCTTGGGCTATCCCCAAGGGGTTGCCATTGGGAAAAGATGTCAAGCGCCTTGCCATCAGAACCGAAGATCACCCTATCAAGTATTTGCATTTTGAGGGAGAGATACCCAAGGGTCAATATGGTGCCGGGCAAATGTTGATTGTGGATACAGGTATTATAGAGTGGTTGTCAAAGCGGGATAATCAGCTGACGTTTAAGTTGATAGGCAAGATCATTGGTCAGACGTATGTGCTCAACAAAATGCATAAAAAAAACCAATGGTTGATACAGACCTATCAGCAATCGATACCGTATGAGCTCGATCAATTATATACCCCAATGTTGGCAAGTGCAGCTCGGGAGGTTCCCGTTGGGTCAGATCTTTCTTATGAAGTGAAGTGGGATGGTATTAGAGCAATGATTTACATTTATGATCGGGAAGTCAAGATCATCAGTCGTAGTGGGCGAGATATATCTCATTCATTTCCGGAGTTATGTGATCCGCAGATCGTCAAGGTAGAGCATGCGGTATTGGATGGGGAGATTGTGGTATTGGATCAAGAGGGCAGACCTATGTTTCATGAGGTGATCAGTAGGATGCATCTGCAAGGAGCGGCCAAGATATCTCATGCTTCAAGAGCCAAACCCGTAGTGTTCTATGCTTTTGATTTATTGACCTTGGATGGCTTGGAAGTGATAGATATGCCTTTGGCTAAGCGGCGATCATGGTTGAATATGATATTGCGGAGCAAGGGAGTATGTCGCATTAGTCGCACGTTTGAGGATGGCTCCTTGTTATTCAATGCGATACAAGAGAAACAGATGGAAGGGATCATTGCCAAGAGAGATAGCAGTCGATATCATATAGGGCAAAGGACTGAAGCATGGGTAAAAGTAAAGTGTCGTTACGAGGTAGAAGTATATATAGTGGGCTATACCAAAGGCAAAGGAGATCGATCCAAAGTTTTTGGCGCATTGCATTTGGCTGTCAAGAGTACGGGAGACTCTTTTGTATATAAAGGTAAAGTCGGAACGGGATTTGATGATAAGAAGTTGAGAGATACGTACCAACAAATTAAAGGGATTAAGAAAAGTCACAAATTGTTTGATACTTTTATCGAAGAAGAGCACAACACGGTCTGGATTGAACCACGCTTGCAGTGTAAGATAGAATATGCGTCCTTGTCATCCAATGATACGTATCGTGAACCTGTCTTTATATCAATGGTAGCTTAATAATCTTATTTCGCAACACACAATTTAAATAGTATGAGATCAATATGGAAAGGACACATTCGATTTTCACTGGTGACGATACCAATCCAAATCTATAGTGCGATCGAAAAGACCTCAAGCATCTCCTTCAATCAGATTCACAAATCTGATATGGGACGTGTGTCATATCGTAAAGTATGCAGGACTTGCAGCGCTGAGTTGAGAACAAAAGATATCGTAAAAGGGTATGAATATGCTCCGGATCAGTATGTGATCTTTGAGCGGCAAGAGCTGGATGCTATTAAGCTCAAAAGTACGAGGGCGATAGATATCGAGGCCTTTGTTGATGTCAAGGAAGTACATCCTTCGAGATACGAGGCCGTTTATTACATTGGCCCCAATGGCGAAGTTGCGCATCAGACTTTTGGTCTGTTTACGGAGGTATTGCGACGGACTAAGAAAGCAGGAGTGGGTCGGATTGTACTTAGAGATCGAGAGGATGTTGTGTTGATTTGTGCCGAAAAAGACGGGTTGATATTGTACAAGTTGCGATATCCTGATGAAATGCGTAGTCTCGAAGATATACCTGACAGGGGAGATTATAAGGTAGATGAGGACCAAGTAAGGCTGGCAGAGACGCTTGTGAGTAGTTTAGAAAAGTCATTTGCAGATATTGATTTTGAGGATCGGTATAAGGATGCATTGTTACAGCTTGTCAATGAGAAAATCGATGGACAAGAGATCGTCAGTATCAATGACGAGGAGGATAATGTCCCTGTTGTGGATATAATGGATGCATTGAAAGCTAGTATAGAGCAATCCAAGAAAATGAAAAAGGGCGCCTAAATGTTGAACTTGCTCACTTGGAATATAAGGCAGGGCGGCGGGTCGCGTATCTCAAAAATCAAGCAAGCGATCAGAGAGATGCCAGCACATATTATTGCATTGAATGAGTGGAGGAACAATAGAGCAGGTGTGGAGATACGATCGGAACTCTTGAGGTTAGGGTTTTTGCATCAACATACCTCATCAGCACAAGGCAAGCTCAATACGGTTTTTCTGGCAAGTAGATTTAGCTTTGAAAGCAGAGTATATACGGATGCTGACGAGCGTTTTCCACACAATATCATTAGTGGAAGCTTTGAGGCTTTTGATGTCTATTCTGTGTATTTTCCGCATAAGAAGAAACACAGATTGTTGGATTTTGTCCGCGAAGAAATCATACGGAGTGCCCGTCCCGCGATCGTTCTGGGCGATTTTAATACGGGTCACAATTTTATCGATCAACAAGGCAATTCATTTTGGTACGAAGACGAATTGCTACACCTCGAAGCATCCGGGATGATCGATGCATTTCGATTGATTCATGGTCAAAAGAAAGCATATTCTTGGTATAGCCATCAGCTCAATGGATTTAGATATGACCATATTTATGTGAGCGATGTCCTAAAGCCTCTTGTCAAAGATTGTTATTATCGACAGGAGTATCGAGAAGCGGGCATCTCTGACCATGCTCCTATGCTACTCCGTCTCGATGTGAATTAGTTCGCGAGCCTTTTCCATATCCTCTTCCGTTACATATACTTGGATCTCTCCAAATGTCATGTAGGAAGAATCTTGTTTGTCGATGACCCATGTTGTCACACCGGCATCTTTTAATTTTGCGATAGCGAGATCGGCTTCAAAGTGATTGTTGAAAGTGCTGAGAAGTTGCTGACCAGTCATAACCAAGGGTTTAGAATTATAACAAAACCCATAGTGGATTAGTTCTAACTGAAAGGAGAAAGCAGCCTGGAAATCATGTTGAGTCCTGAGCGGAGATTTTGACCCTTGGCGGTGGTCTCCGGGGTATAGACAACATCGACTGGGATTTCGTCGATTTGGGACTTGGTACTATTGGCGTGTTTGATGATTTCCATACAGAATTCAAAACCATCATAGTTGAGATTCATGTTTTGAGCCATAGACCCCCGTATCGCTTTTAATCCCGATTGACTGTCTGTGAGATACTTCCCTGTCAGAAAGTAACTGACCACATTGGCAATGCGGTTATACCATATTCGTGAAGTAGGGATTTTGTTAGGTTGCAAAAACCGACTTCCTATGACAAGGTCACTATTGTGCTCCTCCATCCAGAGGATCAGACGGATGATGTCTTTGGGGTTGTGCTGAAGATCAGCATCAATGGTCACGATGATTTGGGCATCATGCTGAACGGCATAGGCAATTCCGGTTTGAGTTGCAGCTCCCGCTCCCAAGTTAATCACATGATCAAGAACGATGACTTCGGGGTAACCCTCGGCAATATCTCTTGTATGATCCGTGCTTTGGTCATTGACTACGACAATTTTGACAAGTCCCAATGCATAAATCTGTTCAATCAATGAGGATAGATAACGGTCTTCGTCTTTGGCCGGAATGACAACAAAAACGTCTTCTTTCTTGGTATTAAATGAGGGATGTTTCATCTGATTGTTGACGTTTTATTTATCTGATCTCATAGATCGCATAACTACCCCACTTGACGATTTTGTCATTTTTGGTATCTCCAAAGACGCCGTTCTTTCTCGTTATGCTTCCATCTACACCTTGCACTTCGACGATTCTATCAGTCGCGAGAAGCTGGACGGACGGATTCTTATAAAGTGTATTGAGCAACAACATATATTTTTGAGTTAAAGATTTTTCGGGAGTCTTATCGAGTGTCTGAGTATAGAGGTCAACAAGGATATATCTGAATTTTGAAGCCTTGAGAGCTGCTATAATCTCTTGCTTGTCGCCAAAGGTTTTTACCAGCCATAGAAACTGGGACAACGTATTGTCCATGACAAGACGTTCTGTATTTTTTTTAATATCAAAGGCAAAAAAGGTTCCTACCCGATAAATCAGATCTTCATTGGAATTGATCTTTTCGAGAGCATCGGATATGTTGGCGTAAGACAGATTGCGCGCCTGACCAGCATTGATCATCCCGGTGGAATACTGAAAAATATTGTTTTCAACTATACCCTTGCCTATGATATCCTTATCCGTGATCTGAAGTGCATTGATATTGGATATTCGTGCGACATATGCCATGATAACCCATAGGACTAGGATCATTAAAGACAATCGCTTGAGGAATGCCGGTGCGATGCCAAATCCAAATTTTGAATCATTGTAGAAGTAAGCAATCAATACATAACCCAGCGGATACAACAAAAATCCATACCAGATAATACCGCTGGATAAGAGCAACCAGATAAATCCAAAACCAACATATATCAATGCCATGAAATATCCTTTGCGACTCAAGCGTAGCACCTTGGTGATCAACAGAAGACTCAACAAAAAGATTGTGATCAATATGGGATACGTGATACCGTCGGATTCCCCGGAATACAGCTTCCCAAAACTCCTAAATGGTTGCGCCAACCAATGCCCTGCATTGAGTATCGGTATAGATATTGACTCAAAAAAAGTCTTCTTACCGATCGTCATAAAATCATTCCAATAAGCCCCTTGATTATCGATACGACCGTGGTTGGCCGTAAGCATAAAGGAATAACTGAGATTGATCGCCAGATATAAAATCAGAGAACCGATCAGGGTATAGAACACTTTTTTCTTCTTGTAAAGGAGTAAAAGCAATATCAAGGGCAACAACATCAGAAATGTAAAACCCAAATCAACAAACCGCCCCTGTTGATTGGTATTGGCACTCAAATCATAAGGCAATGTGATATATCGAAAAATCAAATCCTCATATCCAATGTATCGTTGTACTTCATCTCTCTTATCATCACTCACTATGCTATCCAATTGGATCACCAATGGCTCAGAAGATGTCTCCGTCTCTTGTGCCATGACGTGCATGCCCATCGTCAACAAGATCAGGATTAATATGAGGCTACGTTGAGCTTCCATTATTCTGAATCACTTTCGTTGAGAGATTTACGATAGTTTCGGATGATTTCTGAGACACCGAGCTTAGGTGTTGGTTTTTCGCCAACGAGCAATTTGAGCAATGAGGTGCTTTTGGTAAAAGTATAATTTTTGTAAATCCAAGGGCTAAAGGTGATAAACATCACACCCCCAATAAGTATCAACGGTTTGATGGATGACATGAGTCGTTTGCGTGATTGGTACCCACTATATGCAATCCCCAACAAACCCAATACAATGCTGATTTGTCCTGTCAGATTGGGGCTCAAATGATAAGTTCTCAGTCCGCTCAACTCATCCAATTTGGCCAATAGAATCGCACCAAAAGCGATGAGCGCCAATGAAAGTAGCCCAATTACATCTTTTTGATAATACCAAAGTGCCAAGAATATCGCAAAGACTAAAAAGATACTCAACACCTTAATAGATAGACAATATCCAAACAGGATACCAAGGAGCACGAGGATTTTAACGTCTTGACCATCAGTAATCAATGTCGGGTGTGTTGCACTGTCCTTTTTATGTTCAAATATCCACCACATGACAAAGTTGAGAATAACCAATTGGAAAAATAGCAAGGCCAAATCCACCTTAAACTCAATGATCCAGTGATTGGTAATCGTTGGAGATACAAGAACAAGGAGGACTACAAACAAAGACATGTTGGAGGAAACTTTCAGATATCTATGGCTCAACTCATATGTAGCAAATAGACTCAGAATACCACCTAGAGAGGAAATAAACATCGTGATCTCAGGACTATCAAACGCAATATAACCCGTGGACATAACCAGACTCCATGAATACGGTTGAAACCCCGGTATCAATGCCCCGGCATCAGCAATCAACTTGGATATATTGACATAATAATTGCGTGCGTCAAATCCCAAGGGGAATGGTGCCTGAGTATATAGGTAGTTCATGGCGAGATACACCAATATGAAAAAAGCCAAAAACCCGCCCCAAAAAGAGAAGCCCTTGGGCCTAGAGATGGGTTTCCATAAGGTGTTTACGACAAACTTCCAAGACACTCGATAATTCAGAAGGATGAAGAGTGTGATGATACCCAAAAGCAACCATTGATTGAGAATCCCCAATGCACCTAAGAGCATCATGACAAAAGTATATAAGACAAAACCTATCGCAATATCCAAAAGTATAAATGTGAGCGTCTGTTGCCCTCCACTATAAAAATAATATCGAATCCATTGCCCAATGGCATACACACCTACTAACAAAAAATAGGTGCTTCCGATGGTGAAGATCGCCATCCCAGCCAAATGGAAGTAGTTGGTGATATCCAGTGGAGCTTTCCAATATTGATTGAATGACAGTGTAATAGACCAAATAATCCCAATGATCAACACTATTATGATCAATCCATTGATCCATGGTCTCTTGAATTTATTAGAAACACTCAATCCATTGAAGTATGCAGAAAGCCCTCCACCGACAAGCATAAAAAAGGCAAATAACTTAAAGTACCGAAAGTATCTAAAGGATACTCCGTAAACCACTTGCTTATTGAGATAGTCTAAGAGAATCAGGGATA
>JAJRXG010000131.1 GCA_024276375.1 Bacteroidota bacterium
AAATTTGGCATCAACCAAGCCATTCTGTCCGGTGATGTCATGCTCATAGAAGTATATGAAAGATTGGCACGTTTGGAGATGGAAGAAACGTTGCCATTGATGCGCTATTTTAATACCGTGGCGCGAGAAGTATGCGAAGGGCAGAGTATGGATATGACTTTTGAGAATCAAGAAGAGGTAAGTATTTCAGCATATCTGGAGATGATTCGGCTCAAGACAGCAGTCTTATTGGGACTATCATTGAGATTGGGTGCATTGTATGCAGGAGCGCCTTCCGGGGATCATGAGCATCTGTATCAATACGGCGTCAATGTAGGTATCTCCTTTCAGTTACAGGATGACTACCTTGATATCTATGGTGATCCATCACAGACGGGCAAAGAACTTGGTGGAGATATAATAAGATGCAAGAAGACGTATCTATATTTACGAGCGATGGATTTGTTGGAGAATGAAGACAAAAAAGAATTTATCAAACTATACAGTGATCGAGCGATGCCTTCTGCCGAGAAAGTAGATCGTGTCAAAGGAGTATTTGATGAGCTGTACATTTCGCATTACTGCAGGGAGGCGAAGGAAGCCTTTATGGGTTTAGCCAAGTCGCATCTAGATGTGGTACAGATCTGTCAATCCTCAAAATCGAAATTAGGAGGCTTTACGGATAAAATGATGGAAAGAACATTTTGAGAAAGAAAATTTTATATGCTGTACAAGCTACGGGCAATGGACATTTGAGTCGCTGTATGGAGTTTTATCCAACGATGCAGCGATATGCTGATGTTGATATTTTGCTTAGTGGTATCCAAGGAGATTTAGAATTGCCCTTTGAGGTGAAGTATAGATTTCATGGGATGGGATTTATTTTTGGTACAAAAGGCGGTATAGATTATTGGAAGACGAGTGGTACGCTGAGACCTGTGAGGATGTTGTTAGATATTATGTCTCTGGATTTAAGTCCCTATGATCTGATCATCAATGACTTTGAACCGATCAGTGCCTATGCACGGAAGTGGAGATACTCCGGCAAGGAGTGTGTGGCGTTGAGTCATCAGGCATCCTTTTTTAGTCAGAAGATCCCTAGGCCCAAGAGAAAAGGGTATCTGGCAGAGTTCATTTTTCGCAATTTTGCTCCATCAAGCCGCAGGATTGGGATCCATTTTCAAGCGTATGACACCCATATTTATACACCCGTCATTCGGCGGGAGATTCGAAATCTATCCTTGCAATATGATGATCTACAGACGATCGTATATCTCCCATCATATTCGGAGTCTGTGCTTATTGAGAAGTTGTCACCGATTTTGGGGCATACTTTTCATATTTTTTCTAAACATACTAAGAAGAAATTTCGCCAAGGGCACATCCATGTTTATCCCGTAGGAGAAAAAGACTGGAAGCGTTGCCTTGCAATGACATCCAATGCGATCATTGGAGCCGGATTTCAAGGTGCGTCAGAAATGCTCTTTTTGCACAAACGGATATTGGCCATTACGATGTTGGCACAATATGAACAAGAGTGCAATGCAAAAGCCTTGGATGAAATGGGTGTACGCGTGATCACATCGATAGGAGATGACTTTACCGAGGTTGTGAGAGAGTGGCTGTTGTACGCACGCCCTATAGAGGTAAATTTTCCCGATCATACGGATTTGCTCGTGAGATTAGCGTTGGGTATGGAGACCAAGGACAGTTAGAAAAGTATCTTGCCATTCCACCATTCTTTTTCAATGGTAGCTCCATTTTTTTCATAAAAGCGTATGGCGGGCTCATTCCAATCTAAAACCTGCCATTTGATCAAAGCACATCCTTTCTCCTTTGCAATAGCGACATAAGTATCCCATAGTATTTGTCCAACTCCCTTATGACGCCAAGATGCACTTACTACAAAGTCTTCGAGATACAACATTTTTCCCTTCCAAGTTGAAAAAGTCATATAATAAATACACGTGCCTACGACGAGATCTTGGTGTACAGCAACAATGCTTTCAAAAACCCCTTCATCAAAAAGTCGGTAGTAGTCATCTAAATCCAGTGTCAATTGATCAAGAGCATGCTCATAGATGGCCAAATCCCTCACTAAACTATAGATTGAAGGTAGATCTTGGGGTGTTGCCAATCTACATCTAAGATGATCAGAAGATAAAGACATATATTAATATTTTTAATTCTAAAATTTCGGCTTGCTAGACTCCAAAATAGTCTTACCTTTGCAGCTCTTTTTGAAATAGGTAGATAATAAAGTAGTATGCCGACGATAAATCAACTAGTAAGGAAAGGTAGGAAAAAAATCACCATGGCCAGCAAATCAAGGGCGCTTGATTCTTGTCCACAAAAACGTGGTGTATGTACCAGAGTATATACGACAACGCCCAAGAAGCCCAACTCTGCTTTACGCAAAGTGGCCAAAGTAAGAATGTCCAACGGGATTGAGGTAATCGCCTATATCCCCGGAGAAGGTCACAATCTTCAGGAACACAGTATTGTGTTGATCAGAGGAGGAAGAGTCAAAGACCTTCCGGGAGTGAGATATACTATCGTTAGGGGTGCTTTGGATACAGCTGGTGTTGCTGATAGATTGCAGAGTAGATCTAAGTACGGAGCGAAAAGGCCAAAAAAATAGAAACCACAACTTTAAAAAGTTTAATACAGACATCATAAGATGAGAAAAAGAAAGCCCAAGATAAGAGTCATCCAACCGGATCCGAGATATAAGGATACCATGGTCACTCAATTTGTCAACAATCTCATGTGGCAAGGAAAGAAAAGTACTGCTTTTCAGTTGTTCTATAATGCGATGGATATCATTCAGGAACGTACAGGAGAAGATCCACATGAAACGTGGGAAAAAGCACTTAGCAATGTATATCCAGCTGTTGAAGTCCGAAGTAAGCGGATAGGTGGTGCTACGTTTCAGATTCCTACGGATATCAGATCTTCACGCAAGATTTCGATGGGAATGAAATGGCTTATTAAATATAGCCGTGCGAGAAGTGGAAAGGGATTTGCTGAAAAATTGGCAGCCGAAATTATCGCAGCAAGCAAAGGAGAAGGTGCATCTGTTAAAAAACGTGAAGATACGCACAGAATGGCAGAGGCCAATAAGGCATTTGCACACTTTAGAGCATAGAGGCTTATTGTCATAATTTTTATTAAGAGAAGAAGAGCATTAAAATAATAATGGCCAAGGATTTAACATTTACAAGAAACATTGGTATTGCTGCTCATATTGATGCCGGTAAGACAACCACTACAGAGCGTGTTTTGTATTATACAGGACTGAGTCATAAGATTGGTGAGGTACATGATGGTGCAGCAACCATGGACTGGATGGAGCAAGAACAGGAGAGGGGTATCACCATCACTTCAGCTGCAACCAGGACAGCTTGGAACTGGAAGGACAAGGAGTATGTCATGAATATCATTGATACTCCCGGACACGTAGATTTTACGGTAGAAGTCAACAGATCTCTACGGGTACTTGATGGACTAGTCTTTCTGTTTTGTGCAGTGAGTGGTGTAGAACCTCAATCTGAGACAAACTGGAGATTGGCCAATAACTACAAAGTACCGAGGATTGGATTTGTGAATAAAATGGATCGTTCAGGTGCGGATTTTTTTTCCGTTGTCAATGATGTCAAAGATAAATTGGGTTCCTTGGCGATCCCACTGCAAGTACCGATTGGAGCAGAAGAAACATTCAAGGGCGTTGTCGATCTTATCACAAATCAAGCCATCGTATGGAATGAGCATGATATGGGTATGACCTTTGAGGTGATAGATATGCCTGAAGATTTAGTCGATGTTGTAGCAGAGTGGAGGGAAAAGTTGTTAGAGACTATTGCTGAGTACGATGAAGGTCTCATGGAGAAGTATTTTGAGGATCCGGAATCCATTTCTGTTGAAGAGATACGATCAGCTGTACGCAAGGCGGTTCTAGATGCCGCATTTGTACCGATGATGTGTGGATCAGCCTTCAAAAACAAAGGAGTCCAAGCTGTCTTGGATGCTGTATGTGCATACCTTCCGTCACCTCTTGATATTGATTCTGTAAAGGGAGTCAATCCTGAAACCGAAAAAGAGATTGCATTAAAACCGGATGTTACGGAGCCGTTTTCGGCCTTGGCCTTTAAGATAGCGACGGATCCTTTTGTAGGACGACTAGCATTCTTTAGAGTATATTCCGGCAAACTAGATGCAGGTTCATATATTCTCAACAATAGAACAGGCAAAAAGGAGCGTATCTCCCGTTTGTTTCAGATGCATTCCAATAAGCAAAACTCCATAGGTAGTGTTGAGGCAGGAGATATTGCGGCCGGGGTAGGGTTTAAAGACTTGAGAACCGGAGACACCTTGAGTGAAGTTGGCTTCCCGATTCAATTTGAGTCGATGGTATTTCCGGATCCTGTGATTGGGGTAGCTATAGAGCCTAAAAGCCAAAAAGATATTGATAAATTGGGGATTGGCCTTGGCAAGTTGGCCGAAGAAGATCCTACATTCCAAGTTCGTTATAATGAAGATACCAACCAGACCATTATCAGTGGAATGGGTGAGTTGCATCTTGAGATAATCGTCGATCGACTCCGCAGGGAATTTAAAGTAGAATGCAACCAAGGAGAACCACAAGTATCGTACAAGGAAGCCTTGACGAAGACTGTAGATCATACCGAGAGGTTGAAGAAACAATCCGGTGGATCGGGTTTGTTTGCTCAGATGAGTTTTGAATTGGGACCGGCAGATCAGGAGTTTTTGGATAGCGATGATTTTAAGAATGGCAAAAAACGACTCCAATTTGACAATGCCATTTTTGGAGGATCTATACCTAAAGAACTTATTCCCTCAGTAATAAAGGGATTCAATGCCATGATGGACAATGGAGTTTTGGCAGGATATGGTATTGACAGTATGAAGGTTAGACTGTACGACGGACAGACTCACCAAGTAGATAGTAAGCCAATAGCCTTTGAACTTTGTGCTAAGGAAGGATTTAAGGCAGCGGCAATGAAAGCCAAGCCCGTGCTTCTCGAGCCCATCATGAAGCTCGAAGTGATTACTCCGGAGGAATATGTCGGAAATGTTATCGGAGATCTCAACAGAAGAAGGGGACTTCCCAAAGGTCAGGAGCAAAAAAGTGCAGCAGTACAAATCACCGCAGATGTGCCATTGAGTGAGATGTTCGGCTATGTAACACAGTTAAGAACGATTACATCAGGAAGAGCCACAAGCACGATGGAGTTTTCGCATTATTCTGCCGTACCAAAGAATATTGCTGAGGGGATCATCAAAAAAGCAAAAGGAGAAGTAAATGTTTAGATCAAAGTTTGTGCTTTATGTATAGATATTGTACTTTTGCGCGCGCTTTAAAATAAGTTGAAGAATATATATAAGAGGTAATGAATCAAAAGATTAGAATTAAGCTCCGTTCTTACGATCATAACTTAGTGGATAAGTCCACCGAGAAGATTGTAAAAACAGTTCGTAATAGCGGTGCTGTAGTAACTGGTCCGATTCCGCTGCCCACAGAGAAAGAAGTATTTACAGTGTTGAAGTCACCACATGTGAATAAAAAATCTCGTGAGCAGTTTCAGTTGAGGACACATAAGAGGTTAATTGATATTTACACACCCACCCAACGGACTGTTGACGCTTTATCAAAGCTTGAATTGCCAAGTGGGGTAGATATCCAAGTCAAACTCTCCTAAGTTTCTACATTTTATTATTAAAGAATATTCTTCAATACTATGATTTTTAATATATCGTAGTATTGAATTTAAAATGTCTATTTATGAATGGCATGATAGGAAAAAAAATTGGAATGACCAGTGTTTTTGATAAAACGGGTCGCAATATTCCGGTTACGGTGATTGATCTAACACCCAACGTAGTTACACAGGTAAAAACGATGGCCAATGAGGGTTATGATGCAGTGCAATTGGCCTATGGTCAAAAACGAGCAAAAAACACTCCACAAGGTTTGGTCGGTCACTTTAAGAAAGCCGGAGCATCTCCTGCCCAGAAGGTTGCAGAATTTGTACTCAATAATCTCGAAAAAGGGCTAGGTGATACAGTTAGTGCAAGCGAAATATTTGAAGAGGGAGATATAGTAAGTGTCGTAGGGACGAGTAAAGGAAAGGGTTTTCAAGGTGTTGTAAAGCGTTATAATTTCCGTGGAGTAGGTGATGCTACTCATGGTCAACATAACAGGATGAGGGCACCGGGATCAATCGGCGCTTGTGCTACACCTTCCAAAGTCATCAAAGGGATGAAAATGGGTGGACGCATGGGAAACGCTCGTGTAAAAACTAAAAATCTCGAAGTAGTAAAAATCTTTGCTGACAAGAATCTTCTGTTGGTGAAAGGATGTGTTCCCGGACATAAAGGCGCTTTTGTGCTGATAGAAAAGTAAGGTACAATGAAAGTAGATGTATTAAATATAGAAGGAGGCAATACGGGTAGATCCATAGATCTATCTGAAGATATCTGGGGAATAGAGCCTAACGAGCATGCAGTATATCTTGCTGTCAAGCAGTATAATGCCCATCAACGTCAAGGTACCCACAAAACAAAAGAAAGAGCTGAAATCGCTGGCTCAACGAGAAAGATTAAAAAGCAAAAAGGTACAGGAACAGCGCGTTCAGGATCGATCAAAAGTCCGATCTTTAGAGGCGGTGGACGCATATTCGGGCCAAGACCACGAAATTACAAGATCAAGTTGAACAAAAAAGTAAAGCGATTGGCGCGCGCGAGTGTCTTGGCTCAGAAGTTGGCTCAAGGCAATGTTAAGATAGTAGAAGATTTTACTTTAGACCAGCCCAAAACCAGCCAATTGGTATCTATATTAAATGCCGTGGGCCTGACAAATAAAAAGAATATTCTCGTCACTGGAGACTATGATCAGAATATCTATCTGTCCGGAAGAAATATGCATAAGTCTTCCGTACTCAATGTAGATGAATTGAACACTTTCTCAATATTGAATTGTCACAATTTGATATTGACCGAAGGTGCCGTTGAAAAAATTGCTGCTTCATTCAAGACTGAAACTAAGTAAAATGGCTAAGGAAGTATTGATAAAACCTTTGATAACTGAGAAGACCGAGCATATCTCTGAGTCCTTGACTCAGTACACTTTTGTCGTTAATAAAAAGGCCAACAAAATTGAGATACGCAAGGCGGTCGAAGACATGTACAATGTGACAGTCGAAGCTGTCAATACCATGGTGATGCCAGGCAAATCTAAAATAAAGAATACAAGATCAGGTCTGCAAAAAGGTCGTAAACCTTCTTTTAAGAAAGCCATCGTTACGCTTTCGGAGGGAGAAGAGATCGATTTCTTTGGAGAACTATAAAACTATTAGGAAGAGAGATGGCTATAAAAAAGTATAATCCAGTAACCCCGGGTCTAAGACAAAAGACCAGTATAGACTACAGTGGTCTAAGCAAGGTAAAGCCCGAGCGCTCCCTAATTGCTAAGTTGCATAAATCAGGAGGTAGAAACCACGATGGCAAAATGACCATGAGAAATCGTGGTGGTGGACATAAAAGAAAGTATAGAATCATAGATTTTAAGCGGGACAAGCATGGGCAGAAAGGAACAGTGAGCACCATTGAATACGATCCCAATAGAACTTCTTTTATTGCCTTGATAACATATGAGGATGGAGAAAAGCGATACATCATCGCTCCTAACAAATTATCCGTGGGAGATACCGTCGTTGCAGGTCCGGGCTCAGCTCCCAAAGTTGGCAATTCATTGCCGTTGGGTGAGATTCCCTTAGGATCAAGGATACATGCCATTGAAATGACACCGGGAAAAGGCGCCGCTCTTGCCAGGAGTGCTGGAACCGGAGCTACACTGATGGGCAGGGAAGGAAAATATGTTGTGATTAAGCTGCCCTCAGGTGAGGTGCGTAGGGTGCTTTCAACATGCCAAGCAACGATCGGTATCACATCCAATCCGGATCATGGCTTGCAAGTTTTGGGCAAGGCCGGAAGAAAAAGATGGTACGGTAGAAGGCCAAGAGTGAGAGGGGTAGCAATGAATCCGGTAGATCACCCAATGGGAGGTGGAGAAGGACGTGCCTCCGGAGGACATCCGCGATCTCGTACTGGAATAATGGCCAAGGGACAGAAAACCAGAAAGAAAAAACCATCAGATAAACTAATCATTTCAAAACGTAAAAAATAAACCATGGCACGATCGCTGAGAAAAGGCCCATATGTATTTCATAAATTGCTGGACAAGCTTGATAAAGCCCAAGCGTCCAATAAAAAGACTGTGATAAAAACATGGTCAAGAGCATCAATGATTATACCCGATATGGTAGGTCAAACGATAGCAGTGCATAATGGAAAAACCTTTATTCCTGTGTTTATTACAGAAAATATGGTCGGCCACAAATTGGGAGAATTTAGCCCAACAAGAACATATAAAGGTCACTCTGGAAATAGAAAGTAAGATGGAGGCAAGAGCAAGATTAAAAAACTGTCCGATGTCAGCGCGCAAGATGCGACTTGTAGTTGATCAAATCAGAGGCAAAAAGATAGATGAAGCACTCAACATAGCCAAGTTTTCCAAAAAGGAGGCAGGTGTATGGATTGAGAAATTATTGCTTTCTGCTATCTCCAACTGGGAAAATAAAGTAGATAGAGGACAAAGCGCGGCAGATTACGATCTGTATGTAAAAACTGCATTTGTGGATCAAGGAACCATGCTAAAACGTTTTAGACCAGCTCCGCAAGGTCGTGCACATCGCATCAGAAAACATACCAACCACGTGACACTGGTTGTCGAAAATAGTTTAAAAATAGATAATGAACCTTCTTACGGTAACTCGGAAGAAGAATAGTGTAAAGTATGGGTCAAAAGACAAATCCAATAGGCAATAGATTAGGAATCATCCGCGGATGGGACTCTAATTGGTTCGGAGGTAAAAACTTTGCAGAGAAGTTTGTTCAGGATGAAAAAATCCGACAATATCTCAAAGCTCGTATCACCAAAGGGGGTATAGCGCGCATTGTTATAGAACGCACTTTGAAGCGTATCACAGTTACCATTCATACCTCTCGACCTGGTATCATCATTGGTAAAGGAGGACAGGAAGTAGATCGAATCCGTGAAGAGCTACGTAAATTGACAGGTTTTGATGTCCAAATCAATATTGTTGAAATACGTAAGCCCGAGTTGAATGCTACCATTGTAGGTGAAGGTATCGCAAGACAACTTGAAGGAAGAGTGAATTTTAGAAGAGCCATAAAAATGGCATTGCAATCTACGATGAGAGCAGGTGCCCAAGGAGTAAAAATACGCATAAGTGGCAGATTGAATGGAGCGGAAATGGCGAGATCGGAGGAGTTCAAAAACGGACGAATTCCATTGCATACATTTAGAGCAGATATAGACTACAATTTAAGTGAAGCACATACAGTTTACGGAAAGATTGGTATTAAGGTGTGGATTTTCAAAGGTGAAGTGTTGGGCAAAAGAGACTTATCACCAAATGTAGGAGTAGATACCAACAAGAGAGGTGGTCGAGGTGGCCGTAGAGATGGGGGAAGAAGAAGAAAGCATTAAGAAAGCACATTGATAATCAGTAAGGGATAACAAAATGTTACAACCGAAACGAACAAAATATAGAAAGCAGCAGAAAGGCCGTATCAAAGGACTCGCCCAACGAGGGAGTACTGTGTCATTTGGTTCTTTCGGATTGAAATCTATACAAGCCGGGAGAATAACAAGCCGTCAGATAGAATCTGCTCGTATTGCTATGACGCGATATATGAACAGGGAAGGACAAGTGTGGATAAGGATTTTTCCTGACAAGCCCATCACCTCCAAACCACTTGAGGTAAGAATGGGAAAAGGGAAAGGAGCATTAGACCACTATGTTGCACAGATAAAACCCGGACGCATTTTATTTGAATTAGATGGTGTTTCTGAAAAAGTGGCACACGAAGCTTTACGACTCGCAGCTCATAAATTGCCTGTATTGACCAAAACTGTAGTTAGAAGAGATTACACCGAATAATAAGTTATGGCGACAAAGAAATTTTTAGAATTAAAAGAATTTAGTCTCGAAGAACTAGAAGGTGAGTTGGCTACCACCAAAGCACAGTTCAGCAAGATGAAGTTTGATCATGCTATTAAAGGATTGGACAATCCATTGGCGTTGAGAGAAGTAAGACGAGATATAGCACGTATGACAACTGAATTGCGCAGAAGAGCCTTGGAAGAAGTAGCGCCGGAACAACGTAGTAAAATTAGATCACGTAGAAGGAAGAATAAATAATCACAATGGATACGAATAAGAGACAGATCACAGGCATTGTCACCAGCAATAAAATGGATAAGTCCATCACCGTAAAGGTAGAACGAAGACTCAAGCATCCGATCTACGGAAAGTTTGTTCGAAAGTCTAAGAAATTTCTAGCCCATGATGAGACCAATGATTGTAACGAAGGAGATAAAGTGTTGATCAGGGAATCCCGTCCATTGAGTCGTCGCAAGAGATGGCAATTGGTAGAAGTAATAGAACGAGCAAAATAATAAAGAAATGATTCAACAAGAATCCAGATTAGCAGTAGCGGACAATTCGGGAGCGAAGACAGTTTTATGTATTCGGGTGCTCGGTGGATCGAAGCGTCGATACGCTTCCGTTGGTGATAAAATCATCTGCACTGTTAAAGAATCAACTCCCGGAGGGTTGAAGAAGGGAACTGTGACTACGGCAGTGGTAGTGCGGACAAAAAAGGAAATCCGTAGAAAGGACGGATCTTATATCCGGTTTGACGACAACGCAGTAGTATTGTTGACACAGGCTGATGAGCCGAGAGGTACACGTATTTTTGGACCTGTAGCACGTGAATTGAGAGATCGCAACTATATGCGCATTATTTCACTAGCTCCGGAAGTACTTTAAAGTATAAGCATATGAGTAATAAGAGATTTGCACCAAAATTGCACGTAAAAAAAGGAGACCGCGTAGAAGTAATCGCAGGTGCATACAAAGGAAGAAAGGGTGAAGTGTTGGAAGTATTTCCTGCCAAAGGTAGAGTCATTGTGGATGGAGTGAACATAAGAAAGAAGCACAACAAACCAACCCAGACCTCTCAAGGAGGAATCAATGAGATTAATGCTCCTATACATATTTCCAATGTCCTGCTCCTGGATCCAAAATCCGGATCTGGTGTGCGCATAGGAAGAAAAACAGTCGATGGAAAATCCGTCAGATATTCTAAGAAATCCGGTGAAATTATAGGCTAATGGAATTCGAACCACGATTAAAGAAGTACTATCACGAAGTAGTCGTCCAGAAGTTAATGGATAAGTTTGAGTATTCAAGCAAGATGCAAGTGCCTCGTATTGAGAAAATATGTCTCAATCAAGGTGTTGGAGGTGCTACTCAAGACAAAAAATTGATTGAATATAGTCTCAAAGAGATGACCGCTATCGCGGGTCAAAAGGCCGTTCCAACAAAGGCTAAGAGGTCTGTTTCCAATTTTAAATTGAGAGAAGAAATGACCATCGGAGCTCGGGTAACCTTGCGCAAAACCAAAATGTATGAGTTTTTGGATCGATTGATTGCAGTCGCTCTACCACGAGTACGAGATTTCAGAGGTATCAATGATAAGAGTTTTGATGGTCGCGGCAACTATTCCTTAGGTGTTAAAGAGCAGATTATTTTTCCTGAAATAGATATTGACAAGGTCAATAACATATCGGGGATGGATATTACAATTGTCACAACAGCCAAGACGGATAAAGAGGCCTATGCCTTATTATCTGAAATGGGAATGCCTTTTAAAAATAGAAATAACCAATAATCAATGGCGAAGAAGTCTATAATAGCAAGGGAAGCTAAACGCAAAAAAATGGTGGCAAAATATGCCGATTTGCGCAAGCGCCTTAAAGAAGAAGGAAAATGGGAAGAACTAGATAAGTTGCCCCGCAACTCTTCTCGTGTAAGATTGCATAACAGGTGTATGTTGACGGGGCGACCAAAAGGATATATGAGACGTTTTGGTATCAGTCGTGTGACATTTAGAAAAATGGCACTCGAAGGAAAGATCCCGGGAATCACAAAAGCGAGTTGGTAAAAAAGAAGATATGGGAGCAATAACAGATCCAATAGCAGACTATCTCACTCGAATCCGAAATGCACAGCAAGCAGGACATCAAGTAGTCGAGATACCGTCATCTAAAATGAAGAGAGGCATCACAGAAATACTCTACAAGCAAGGGTATATATTGAAGTATAAGTTTGATACAGAAGGACCTCAAGGAACTATCAGAATAGCCTTGAAGTATGATCAGATATCAAAAACCCCGGTTATAAAAAAATTGGGTAGAATTAGTAAACCAGGTCTTCGCCAATACTCTAAAGCTACAGACATCCCTAGGATTATTAATGGATTGGGCATCTCAATTGTTAGTACATCGCATGGATTGATGACTGATAAGCAAGCACGTAAAGAGAATTTGGGGGGAGAACTTATTTGTTACGTATATTAATAATAATCGAATGTCCAGAATAGGAAAATCACCCATCGATATATCAGCGGTTACCGTCACTGTAAGTAAGGACAACCTAGTAACAGTCAAGGGGCCCAAAGGTGAATTGTCTGAGCAGATCAATGCAGACATGGTCATCTCCCATAAGGATGGTGTGTTAACAATCGAGCGACCAACAGAGCAAAAACGTCACAAAAGTCTGCATGGATTGAGTAGGGCTTTGATCAATAATATGGTCGAAGGAGTGAACCAAGGTTATGTGAGAGAATTAGAATTGATTGGTGTCGGTTATCGTGTGGCTAGTACAGGAAACTTGTTGGAGTTAACTTTGGGATATTCTCACCCGATTTATTTTATGGTACCGAGTGAGTTGACATTGACGACAGCTATGGATAAAGGAAAAGCTCCTGCCATTAAATTAGAAGGAATAGACAAGCAATTAATAGGCCAAATAGCGGCCAAAATAAGAGCCTTTAGAAAACCTGAACCTTTCAAAGGGAAAGGTATTCGTTATAAAGGAGAAATAATTAGACGAAAAGCTGGTAAAACAGCTGCTAAGTAAGATAGATATGAAATCTAAATTATCACCACGTAAAAAGATCCACCTACGGATTCGCAAGAATATCAAAGGTAGTGCTGTTAAGCCGAGACTGACAGTGTATAGAAGCAATAAGGCAATATCATGCCAACTAATTGACGACCATTCCGGACATACATTGGTATCGGCATCATCAAAAATGGTTAGCGATCAAGGAACAAAGACAGAAGTAGCAAAAAGTGTTGGGATGAAAATCGCCGCAAAGGCAAAGGATATGAACATAGATACTGTTGTTTTTGATCGATCAGGATATTTATTTCATGGTAGAGTAAAGGCCTTGGCCGAGGGTGCTCGCGAAGGTGGATTACAATTTTAACAAGAGACAATGGCAAACAAGGACAACAGATTAAAGCCCACCGATACAGAGCTTAAAGAAAAGTTGGTCAACCTCAATCGGGTGACAAAGGTGAACAAAGGAGGACGTACATTTACTTTTAGTGCCGTGGTTGTAGTGGGTGATGGCAATGGCAGAGTGGGACATGGTTTGGGCAAGGCTCGAGATGTCTCAGAATCTATCGCAAAAGCGGTTGATGATGCCAAGAAAAACCTCATCGAATTTCCGATTTATAAAGGCACAATTCCACATGAGCAAAAAGGCAAATACGGCGCGGGCAAAGTATTGATTAAACCGGCCTCTGACGGTACGGGTTTGATTGCCGGAGGAGCAATGCGTGCTGTATTGGAAATCGGAGGATTGCACAATGTATTGGCCAAGTCGCAAGGTTCTTCTAACCCTCACAACGTAATTAAGGCCACCATCGATGCATTGAAGAAATTGAGATCACCCGAGCAGGTTGCTCGTGAACGAGGTATATCTTTAAAAACACTCTTTGAAGGTTAGGAAAATGGAGAAAGTTAAATTAAAATTGGTTCGAAGTGTTATCGGCAGGCCTAAAAACCAAAAGGATACTGTCTATGCACTTGGATTACGCCGAATGAACCAAATTGTTGAAGTTGACGCTTCGCCCCAAGTACTTGGGATGATCAAGAAGGTCAAGCATTTATTATCAATCGAGGAAGCATAGAGCATGGAACTACATTCATTAAAGCCCGCTAAAGGCTCTGTAAGTAAAAGAAAACGCATCGCTCGCGGTCAAGGGTCTGGTAGAGGAGGTACCTCCACCAGAGGCCATAAAGGTGCCAAATCAAGATCCGGATGGTCTCGAAAGAGAAACTTTGAAGGAGGTCAAATGCCACTACAAATGCGTCTCCCCAAACGAGGGTTTAAGAGCCCCAATCGAGTCGAGTATGTGGCCATCAACTTGGGTCGTATAAATGAGATCGTCGCCAAATACAATATTTCAGAGATCTCTCCGGAAGGTTTGTATAAGCTAGGCATTATTAAAAAGAATGATCTTGTTAAGATTTTGGGTACGGGAGAGTTGACAAGCAAAGTAAAAGTAGTAGCTCATGCTTGTTCTGCTACTGCCGCTGATAAAATACAAGCCCAAGGAGGCACAGTCGAAACGCTATAAAAGTATTCCATGAAAAAGTTCATCGAAACCATAAAGAATATTTGGAAGATTAAGGAACTTAGAGAAAAGATCCTTTTCACTGTAATGATTTTGATGGTGTACAGAGTAGGTTCTTTTATCCCATTGCCAGGGGTGAATGTTGCGGCTTTAGATGCCGCAACCTCAGGCCGAGGAGCTTCGGATATACTGGGTTTGATCAATACTTTTGCAGGGGGAGCATTTAATCGGGCAGCTATATTTGCTTTAGGTATCATGCCATACATTACGGCGTCTATTATAATTCAGTTGTTAGGATTTGCAGTACCTTACTTTCAGCGATTGCAACAGCAAGAAGGGGAGTCAGGAAGAAAGAAGATAAGCCAGATTACACGTTGGTTAACGGTAGCCATCACCTTGGTACAAGGAAGTGCGTACCTAGTGTATATACAGAGTATCCGTGGTGCTATTACACCGGAGGTAAGTATTCCGATATTTTGGTTCAGTAGTATCATTATATTATCAGCGGGCACCATTTTTGCGATGTGGCTCGGAGAACGTATCACTGAAAATGGTGTCGGCAATGGTGTTTCAATCCTGATCATGATAGGTATCATTGCTACCTTGCCCACCGCTTTTATAGCGGAAGTGGTCATGGCTTTTAGCTCAAGCGGCTTGTTTCTCTTTATTTTAGAAATGGTCATCTTGTTCTTTGTTGTAATGGCTACAATCATGGTCGTTCAAGGCGTCCGAAAAATTCCTTTACAGTTTGCCAAGCGAATGGTCGGAAGAGGAGCAGGTAGTGTACCTATGGCCGGAGCTCGTGATTATATACCACTTAAGGTAAATGCAGCAGGTGTTATGCCGATCATATTTGCTCAAGCGATCATGTTTTTGCCAATGCAGATAGGTACATGGGCAGCGGGATCGGATGGAGCGACTAGTTCGTTATTGATGGCTTTGTCAGATTGGCAAAGCCTTCCATATAACTTGATTTTCTTTACCCTTGTAGTTGTATTTACATATGTATATACAGCATTGATGGTCAATCCCAAACAGTATGCGGAGTACTTGAAGCGACAGAATGCGTTCATTCCCGGGGTCAAGCCAGGCAAGAACACTCAGGACTTTATAGATACCTTGACGACTCGTGTGACTCTGCCGGGATCGATTTTTTTAGGATTGATATCTATATTTCCCGCTATTGTTGCTCGATTTGGTGTAAATCAGTCTTTGGCTTTTTTCTTTGGAGGTACGTCACTATTGATATTAGTTGGAGTAGTATTGGATACATTGCAACAGATAGAAAGTCACCTGTTGATGCGCAAGTATGATGGATTGGTGAAGTCAGGAAAGTTAAAAGGAAGAAGTGGAATGCAGCCTATCGGAGCTGGAATGTAGTTGTAGATGAGCAAGATTGTCTACAAGACCGATGAAGAAATTGAAATAATAAGAGAAAATTGTCTTCTTGTTTGCAAGACGCTGGCATATGTGGGGAGTCAATTGCGAGAAGGAGCCTTGGGTGCGGAGTTAGACGCCAACGCTGAGACTTTCATTCGGGATCATGGTGCAGAACCCGGATTTAAGGGTCTGTATGGTTGTCCATCGACTTTGTTAATATCAAAAAATGAAGTTGTCGTCCATGGTTTACCCAACAAGGAGGCCTTTAAGATTGGAGATATCGTATCCATTGATTGTGGAGTATTGAATAAGGGATTTTATGGAGATGCGGCATACACTTTTGCTATTGGAGAGATCTCTGAGGAAGTCATGAGACTATTGGTAGTCACAAAAGAAGCTCTATACAAAGGTATAGCGGCGGCTAGAAAGGATAAGAGATTGGGTGATATTAGCTATGCTATTCAATATCATACCGAAAAGCTCAATGGATATGGAGTCGTTCGAGAGCTTGTCGGTCATGGATTGGGAAGGAAGTTGCATGAGAAACCAGAGGTGCCCAATTATGGCAAAAAAGGAAGAGGCGTAAGATTGCAAGATGGATTGGTCATAGCTATTGAGCCGATGATCAATATGGGTACGCATCGTGTAGCTCAAGGCAAAGATGGCTGGACGATCTATACTAAAGATCGGCAACCGTCGGCGCATTATGAGCATACCATAGCGATCCGAAATGGAATGGCGGATATTTTGTCCGATCATGAAATGATAGAAGAGACAATAGACAAAAACGATAATATTCAGAAAATATCGCTAAAAATATAGATATTTGCACTCCCAAATTTTTATGGCAAAGAAAAACTTAATAAAGCAGGACGGCGTTATCGAAGAAGCATTGTCAAATGCCATGTTTCGTGTGCGTTTAGAGAACAATCACCTCATTACGGCGACAATATCCGGCAAGATGAGGATGTATTATATAAAAATACTACCTGGAGATAAGGTGGCAGTTGAAATGTCACCTTACGATTTGTCTCGAGGGCGTATTACGTTTAGATATAAATAATGATTCGGAATTGTTTCGAATAAAAAAAGTATAGAAAAATGAAGGTAAGAACTTCAATAAAAAAAAGATCTACGGATTGTAAGATCGTTAGGAGAAAAGGGAGGCTTTATGTCATCAACAAGAAGAATCCTAGATTTAAACAAAGACAAGGCTAAAACATACTTAGATGGCAAGATTAGCAGGTGTTGATTTACCCAAAAACAAAAGGGGCGTAATCGGATTGACCTATATATATGGTATCGGCTCAAGTCGTGCAGCAGAAATCTTAGAACGAGCTGAGATCAGTGAACACACAAAGGTAAAAGATTGGACTGACGATAATATTCGTGACCTCGCTAAAATGATTCAGGAGGAATATAAAGTGGAGGGAGAATTGAGGAGTGAATTGCAACTCAACATTAAGCGTTTGATGGATATTGGCAGTTATCGAGGTATTCGTCATCGTCGTGGTTTGCCTGTACGAGGACAACGTACCCAGACCAATGCAAGAACCATAAAAGGAAGGAAAAAGACTGTTGCTAATAAGAAAAAAGCTACTAAATAATGGCTAAGGGAAAAGTAAGCAAGAATAAAAAACGAAAGGTAATTGTGCAACCGGAAGGAGTCGCATATATACATGCCTCATTCAACAATATTATCATCACTTTGTGTAACAAACAAGGCCATGTTATTTCTTGGGGTTCTGCTGGAAAGGCCGGATTTAGAGGCTCTAAGAAGAATACACCCTATGCAGCGCAAATGGCGGCAAGTGATGCTTCGCAAAAAGCCTATGATGCCGGATTGAGAACTGTCGAAGTTCATGTAAAGGGGCCGGGATCGGGACGTGAGGCAGCAATAAGAGCTATTGATTCAAGTGGAATTAAAGTAACTCGTATCAAGGATAAGACACCCATCCCACACAACGGTTGTCGCCCACCCAAAAGAAGAAGAGTATAATCATTCATAGCAGCAAATAAGAAATGGCAAGATATACAGGACCGAGAACAAAAAAGGCAAGAGCATTTGGAGAAGCCATATATGGCCCAGATAGAGCTTTTGACAAAAGGAAGTATCGCCCAGGGCAACATGGAACATCGCGAAGAAGAAAACAAAATTCGGATTATGCGATTCAGCTTATGGAGAAACAAAAAGCCAAATATACCTATGGCATATTGGAGCGTCAATTTCGCAATATATTTGAAAAGGCTTCAAGCAAATCAGGTGTAACAGGGGAGATCCTTTTACAATTGCTGGAAGGTCGATTGGATAATACTGTGTTTCGGCTCGGTATTGCTCCGACAAGGAGAGCTGCAAGACAACTCGTCACCCATAAGCATATATGCGTTAATGGCATTGTGTCCAATATACCTTCGATGACTTTAAGGCCAGGCGATGTAGTCTCAGTCAGAGGAAAGTCTCAAAACCTCGAAGTAATCCAAAACTCCATCTCGACTAAGTCTGAAGTTCGTAAGTGGGTATGGCTTGAATGGAACCCCGATTTAAGAGAGGGGAGGTTTATTGCTTATCCGGAGAGAGAGCAAATTCCAGAAAAAATCAATGAACAATTGATTGTTGAACTGTATTCTAAGTAATTCATTGTCCACCTATTAAGAACGCATGTGTCTATGAGTATATTAAATTTTCATAAGCCAAATAAAATTTTACTTCAAAAAGCTGACGACTATACTGGTTCGTTTCTTTTTAAACCACTAGAACCCGGATTTGGACAAACAATCGGCAATAGCTTGCGCAGAATTTTACTTTCTTCATTGGAAGGTTATGCTATAAGTGCCGTGAGAATCGCCGGTGTAGAGCATGAATTTAGTACGATCAAGGGTATCGTTGAGGATGTCGTTGACATTATCCTCAATATTAAGCAAGTGCGCCTAAAGCGTATCTTGAATGTCGATGAAGAGGCTGAAGAAAAAATCTACCTGACGATCAGTGGCAAAGAGCAGTTTACTGCAGGTGATATTGAGGGGTTTACCAATAGTTTTAAGGTTATTAACCCTGATTTGGTCATCTGCAATATGGAGCCATTTGTAAGTCTTGAAATGGAATTGATTATTACAAAGGGGAGAGGATATGTGCCTTCAGAAGAAAACCTCCCCAAAGACGCTCCCATCGGTGTCATACCCGTAGATGCGATTTATACACCCATCAAAAAAGTGGCTTACAAAGTGGAAAATACACGAGTAGGCCAAAAGACGGATTATGAACAGCTGACCATTAATATTCAGACGGACGGCACTATCCACCCGGAAGAAGCTGTAAAAGAAGCATCTAAGATCATGATTCAACATTTGATGTTGATAACGGATGAAAACATAACATTTGAAGATAGCTCGAAACGAGAAGAGGATGTCGTAGATGAGCATATCTTGCATATGCGCAAATTGTTAAAGACATCGTTGGAGGATTTGGATTTGTCTGTGAGGGCTTACAATTGTCTTAAAGCAGCCAAAATAAACTCCCTTGGAGAGATGGTCAAGTTTGATACGCACGAATTGTTGAAATTCCGAAATTTTGGTAAAAAGTCATTGGTAGAAATAGAAGAATTGTTGACGACCAAAGGACTGACCTTCGGAATGGATTTGTCAAAGTATAAGTTGGACGAGGAGTAATAATAGATTTTTAAAAAGGAGTCATGAGACACGGAAAGAAATTCAATCATTTAGGAAGGAAGAAGGGGCATAGAGACGCACTTCTTAAGAATCTGGCAAATGCCTTGATTGAACATAAACGGATCAATACTACGTTGGCCAAGGCAAAGGCACTGAGGGTGTTTGTAGAGCCGATTATCACTAAATCTAAAGACAATTCTACGCATTCTCGCAGGGTAGTGTTTAGCTATTTGCAGAACAAATATGCTGTAGATGAGATCTTTAACATAGTGGGACCGAAGGTTGTGAATAGACCCGGAGGTTACACTAGGATAATAAAGACAGGCACCCGACAAGGAGATGCCGCAGAGATGGCCATGATTGAATTAGTGGACTTTAATGAAACCATGCTTCAATCTGTAAAAGAGCCTGCTAAGCGTACTCGAAGAGGCCGAAGAGGTAGAGGGAGTAGTGCTAAGGGGTCTGTTGTAACGTCAAGTTCAGAAGAAGAGTAAAAGATTTCATATTAAAGATTTAATAAAGGTGATCGCTAGGATATAGCTATCACCTTTTTCTATATTTGTGCGATCTTTAAATTGAGCTCATGTCGTCATCATCTCATGCGGTACTTTTATTGGAAGATGGAAATATCTACCATGGTATAGCCTACGGTAAATCCGGTGTAGTCACTGGAGAAATATGTTTTAATACAGGAATGACCGGATATCAAGAAGTCTTTACAGACCCTTCTTATTTCGGTCAGATTATGGTCACTACCAATGCCCATATTGGTAACTATGGTATCAAGAGTTCAGAAAGAGAATCAGATCGCATACAGATAGAAGGATTGGTTTGTAAAAACTTTACCCATCGTTATTCGCGCCCAATGGCCGACGATGATATAAAGAACTACTTTGAGCAACAAGAGATATTGGTGATCGCAGAATTAGATACTCGGGCGATTGTACGGCATGTGAGGGACAAAGGAGCAATGAATGCTTTGATTTCTTGTGATTCCGGACATACGATAGAAGAGTTGAAAGCAATACTGCAGAAGGCACCTTCAATGAAGGGGCTAGAGTTGGCCTCGCAAGTAAGTACCGAGACTTCCTATGAGTTGGGTGATCCTGCAGCACCATATCGCATAGCGGTGATGGATTACGGTACTAAGAAAAATATATTGAATTGTTTTGTAGAGAGAGCATGCTATGTCAAGGTATTTCCTTCAAAAACAGTTTACGAAGAGGTGAAGGCATGGAATCCCGATGGTTACTTTATTTCTAATGGCCCTGGAGATCCGGCTTCGATGGACTATGCTGTTGAATTTACCAAAGCTGTCTTGAAGGATGAGCAACCGTTGTTCGGTATATGCTTAGGGCATCAGATTTTTGCCCTTGCGTTGGATATCCCAACATATAAAATGCACAACGGACACCGCGGGATTAACCATCCTGTCAAAAATGTAGTGACAGGACATTGTGAAATCACATCACAAAATCATGGTTTTGGCGTAAGTCCGGATTCAATAGAGGCCAATCTAGATCGCGTTGAAATCACCCATGTCAATCTCAACGATGGAACAATAGAGGGAATTCGACACAAACGTCTGCCGGCGTTCAGTGTGCAATATCACCCCGAATCGTCACCCGGCCCTCATGATTCGAGATATTTGTTTGATCAATTTATAGAAGTGGTAAAAAGTCATAAGTCATGAGTGAAATAGTAGATATATTGGGTAGGCAGATATTGGATTCCAGAGGAAACCCTACGGTAGAAGTAGAATTGATGACCGAATCAGGTGTTATCGGAAGGGCGGCAGTTCCCTCAGGAGCTTCAACGGGCAAACATGAAGCCGTGGAGCTTAGAGATGGCAATATGAATTACTTCATGGGCAAGAGTGTGGTAAAGGCCATCGAGAATGTAAACAGCGAAATCCTGCAAGAACTCATCGGAGTAAGTGTATTTGATCAAAGGATGATCGACAATATCATGATTGAACTCGATGGCACTCCGAATAAGAGCAAGTTGGGAGCCAATGCCATTTTAGGTGTTTCTTTGGCGGCAGCGCATGCAGCAGCAGCGGAATTGGAGATGCCATTGTATCGATATGTGGGAGGAGTCAATGCACACGTGATGCCTGTTCCGATGATGAATATCCTCAATGGGGGTTCACATGCCGACAATAGTATAGACTTTCAGGAATTTATGATTATGCCCGTTGGGGCGGATACATTTTCGGATGGATTGAGGATGGGTGTTGAGATATTTCACCATCTCAAATCCGTGTTAAAGTCCAAAGGGTATTCTACCAATGTAGGTGACGAAGGTGGATTTGCACCCAATATAGGCTCTAATAAGGAAGCAATCGAAATAGTGCTTCAATCCATTGAATCTGCGGGTTATACACCCGGCGATCAAGTTATGATAGCTATGGACGCCGCGGCTTCTGAGTTCTATGATAGAGAAAATAAAGTATATCGATTGCACAAATCAACGGGAGAAGAGCTGAGTACCGGCGATATGATTGATTATTGGAAATCTTGGGTGGACAACTATCCCATTATTTCCATCGAAGATGGTCTTGATGAAGATGACTGGGACGGATGGATTCAGTTGAATAGTGCTATCGGTGATCGCGTGCAACTTGTTGGAGACGACCTGTTTGTTACCAATACTTCACGATTAAAGAGAGGGATTGAGGAGAAGGCTGCCAACTCCATATTGATAAAAGTCAACCAGATTGGGACTTTATCAGAAACCATAGATGCAGTCAATCTAGCGACGCAAAACGCTTATACCAGTGTCATGAGTCATAGATCCGGAGAAACGGAAGATACCACGATCGCCGATCTCGCAGTAGCTCTAAATACAGGGCAAATTAAGACGGGATCTGCTTCGAGAAGTGATCGGGTCGCTAAGTACAATCAGTTGCTGCGGATCGAGGAAGAGTTGGGCGTTGATGCTTATTACCCGGGAAAAACACTAGTAAGATAGATAATGATTATCTTTAATGCATAAAGCTCTATAAAACAGTTAAAGATGAAGATTTCTCTGGACAATAGCATTAATAGATATACCATTACAGCCTTCTTATTCCTGTTGTGGATCAGTATATTGGACAGTAGATATAGTTGGGTCAAACAGTACAAATTAACCATTCAATTAAAGAAGGCAGATGCAAGGAAAAAGATGTATGAACAAAAGCTAAAAGAAGCCAAAATCAACTATAATGATCTGATGAGCAATAAGGAAAAATATGCCAGAGAAAAATATTTTATAGGCAAGAATGGCGAAGACGTATATATAATTGTAAACGAATAGAACTAGAATTTAAATGAGCGTATTACTCAATAGTGCAAGTAGGGTGGCGGTACAGGGTTTCACTGGCAAGGAAGGAACATTTCACTCCGAGCAGATGATTGATTACGGTACAAACATCGTGGGTGGAATTGTCCCCGGAAAGGGAGGCCAAAAACATCTCGGAAAGCCGGTATTTAATACCGTGGCAGATAGTGTTCTTCAAGAAGGAGTTGATACAACAATCATTTTTGTTCCCCCTAGATTTGCGGCAGATGCCATTATGGAATCAGCAGATGCCGGAGTAAAAGTTATAGTCTGTATTACCGAAGGGATACCGGTTCAGGATATGGTCAAAGTAAAGGCATATTTGAAAAATAGAGATGTGCGCTTAGTAGGACCCAATTGCCCGGGCATTATAACACCGGGAGAAGCCAAATTGGGCATTATGCCTGGTTTCATACACAGAAAAGGTAGTATTGGTATCGTCTCACGATCGGGTACTTTAACATATGAAGCCGTAGATCAGGTGACCAAAGCAAATATGGGACAATCCACGTGTATAGGTATCGGTGGAGATCCCATAGTGGGTACAACAACTAAGGAAGCTGTTGAATTGCTGATGATGGATCCTGAGACGGAGGGAATCATCATGATCGGAGAGATTGGAGGCGGAATGGAAGCGGAAGCAGCACATTGGATAAAGGCCCATAAGACTAAACCGGTGGTGGGATTTATCGCAGGTCAGACGGCTCCCAAAGGGAGAACCATGGGGCATGCCGGTGCCATTATCGGTGGGGATGATGATACGGCAGAGGCCAAAATGAGAATTCTGGAAGAATGCGGAATATATGTTGTCAAATCTCCGGCTCATATTGGCAGAACAATGAAGGAAGTCCTAGCATCTTGACACCTTGAGTTGTGATCAGAGTACAATGAGATCTATTTAGATGTTGTTCTTCAGAAGTTGATTCATGGCCAGGAAGTATGACTTAATCATTTTTGACTGCGATGGAACCCTCGTTGATAGCGAGCCCATAACCAATAAGGTGATCGCCACTATGCTTCAAGAGTTAGGTCTTGATGTTTCACAATCTGAGAGTTTGCTCCTTTTTGCCGGAAAAACACTAAAAGACATCATCGACTATATCAAGCATCATGGTATTTCGATTGAGGAGAATGTGTTTGTTGGAGAATATAGACAACGGTGTGATGAAGCTCTCGGTCGGACTCTTGAGCCGATACGAGGTGTTGTGGGACTGTTGGAGTCCTTGCCGATACCATACTGCATTGCCTCCAATGGACCACAGAACAAAATGCGCGTGAGTCTTCCTGCAGCCGGTATTCTAAAATACTTTTCTGATGAAACTATTTTTAGTGCTTACGATATTGGGAGTTGGAAGCCGGATCCCGAGCTTTTTCATCATGCAGCTTTACAAATGTCCACACCTCAATCAAAGTGCTTAGTGATCGAAGATACGTGGTCAGGCGTTATGGGAGCATTGAACGGAGGAATGGATGTATTTGCCTACAATCCGCATATCGACCGCCGGCTATATCTGGATGGAGTCCCCAATTTTAGCAGTATGGCTCACCTGAGAGTGGAGTTGCTGCGACTGTTGGAAGAGCCGTTATTGGGATAGGACTTCCGCCATATGTACGAGTTCTTGTCTCAATTCTTTTTTCAGCGAGATGGCCTCTTGAAAGGAGTGGAAGGATATCTGATTGTTGAGAACACCTAGGACAAGATTCTTCTTATTGTTCAACAAGGCTTCGACAGCACTATAACCCAAGCGACTGGCCAGCACTCGGTCAAATGCGGATGGTGATCCGCCCCGTTGGAGATGGCCGATAATGGTGACCTTGGATTCCACCCCGTATTTTTCTTCGATAGTCTTGGCGATTTCCATAGCATTGCCGTTTTGATTGCCCTCCGCTACTACGACTACGTTAAATAGTTTTTTTCTTTTACTGGATTTTTGCAACTGCTTTACAAAATCGTTGAGGTCTGTGTCCGTTTCCGGAAGAAATATGGAGCCGGCGCCTGTTCCAATACCTGTATGGAGTGCAATGTAGCCGGTATGTCTGCCCATGACCTCTATAAAAAATAATCTATTGTGCGAGTCTGCGGTATCTCTAATTTTATCAATGGCTTCTACAGCTGTATTGATAGCCGTATCAAATCCAATGGTATAGTCCGTACCATAAATATCATTGTCTATAGTCCCGGGAATCCCGATAAATGGTATATCATGTTCTTCAACAAATACTTTTGCTCCGGTATAGGTGCCATCGCCACCTATGACTATGCAAGCGTCAATGTCGTGTGCTATGAGTGATTGATATGCCATTGCTCTTCCTTCGACTGTACGAAATTCTTGACTTCTGGCTGTTTTGAGCATCGTACCACCCGTATGGATGATATTGGCTACGTCAGCTTTGTCTAAACGTTTGATATTGCCATTGATCATACCATCATATCCCCGGTATATCCCATAAACGTGAAGATCGTGGTAACTAGCAGTACGTACGACAGCGCGTATTGCTGCATTCATCCCTGGGGCATCTCCTCCCGAAGTTAATACGGCAATTCTACTGATTTTGTTCATATCTATGGTAGTGTTTAAGACCCTTGATCGGTGATTTTACAAAAGAGCCCGCGATGATATTAAATTTTCCCAACATATCAACCAATCTATCCTTAAAATGACATGAGATCGATCCGACTAGATGAATCTCTACAGGATGATTACGCCACAATGGAAGCACCATACCTTCTAGCAGATTATCAAAGACGTGATTCAGTATCAGTTCTTGCGTGTGGTCTGTCATCTGGTTGATGTATCTTGAGAAAGAAGCTAAATATTGCCTTGGATTATCCTCTTGATATAAACGATGTACCGCTGACTTAGGGGTCAATTGATGCCCCGAAGTTACAATGTCTGTTTCGTCCTTTGTTAGTAGCCCCCGGCAATATCTCAAGTAGATGTTTTGCCCGATCCTAAAACCACCACCTTCGTCCCCCAACAAATACCCTCCACTGGTGACCCGATCAGCTATCGATACACCATCAAAATATCCAATGTTAGATCCCGTTCCTAGGATTAAAGCGATTCCCGGTCGGTTGCCACATGTACTCAATGCAGCTCCGAGCAAATCATCTTCTACAACGATCTTTCTCGCCTCCGGGATGTAAGATTTAAGTACTTCTTCAATCTTTGTGTTGACCATATCATTGATACATCCCGAACCGTAGTAGTAGATTTCATCTATAGGTATGGTTGTATGTTTTTGACACAGTTGCTCTAATTTGTCCTGAAAATAGGGATCCGAAACAGGATTTAATCCTGTGGAGGAAACTTGATGGTGAATATCGTTATTTGGAGAAATGACTAAGCTATCTGTTTTAGTCGTTCCTGCCTCAATGATCCATTTCATCTGTTTTCTTTTCTTTTTTTACTCAAAGTTCAGACCTGATCAGCTCATCTTTTCGATTGGTTTACTGATAATTTCAAAACCTAAAGAACACCATGGTAGAACTTCCCAAAGAGGAATATTTGCGATTTACATCATTTTGGGTAGCATTGATGAAAATGCAACATATTCGATTATGTTGAGTCAACAAGGTACAATCAAAGATACATCGGGATACCCTTGTTTTTACTAAAAACACCAGTCTTCTTTTAGTATTGTATCTTTATGTAGTCGATTGATAATTCATCTTGATAGAACTCCTTCCAAAACGTCTGTGGCCATGAGATATATGGTTGTTTGTATTGTCTTGAGTCTCTGGCTAGGTTGTAAGGATGGGCATGAGTCAAAAGTCCGGATTGCGGCCGCTTCAAATCTACAGTTTGTAGTCCAGGATCTGGTGCGGGCTTTTGAGAAGGAATCGGGTATCTCATGTGATATCATCATGGGATCTTCTGGGAAGTTAACTGCACAGATTGTTGAAGGCGCACCTTATGACTTGTTTCTTTCTGCCGATATGAAGTACCCATTGCTGCTTTATCAGAGGGGGCTCACAATAGACTCACCGTATGTATATGCATTAGGCCAACTGGTGCTATGGTCAGTACAGCAACGCGATTTATCGTTGAGTATCTTGATAGATCCGGATATTCAATACATTGCTCTTCCGAATCCCAAAATCGCACCCTATGGCATGGCGGCATTTGAGGTACTCAAAGGTAGTAATTTGTTGGAAGAGGTAGAGCATAAACTCGTATATGGAGAAAGTATATCGCAGACCAATCAGTTTATCCTGTCCAAGTCAGCTGATCTCGGTTTTACGGCCTTATCGGTGGTCAAAGCCAAGCGGATGTTAGGCCTAGGGGACTGGGTGGAGATTGACAGAGAGCTATACTCCTTGATTCAACAAGGTGTTGTTGTTCTAGGTAGAGACCGAAATGCAATCAAGGCAAAGCGTTTTAGGGATTTTCTTTTTATGCCGCAAGCACAGTCTATTTTGAAATCATATGGCTATCTGGCGGAATGAGTGATCCCTTTTATTTCCACTGGATAGTAAGCTGATGAGCTATCGATGGCTATTGCTATTAAAAGTGGGATTTTACGTTTATATAACAAATTGCATAAAATAGGACTTCCCTTGATGAGCGAAACAAATCAACACCTCCCCACCACGCATTACCAGCTGATAAAGTGCAATATGTTATACACACGATTTTACTCTTGTCGCCTATAATCCATAGATGTTTGTACTTTCGTACGGCAATATGAATCGATTTAAAGGACAGATATCAGATATACAAGTGAGTGACGATCTTTCGATCGTTTCAGTACGTATGAGTCAGCAGATAGTGTTGAAGGCGATTGTGATAGAGACACCTCAGACTGCGTCCTATCTACTGGTCAATCACTCGATAGATGTTCTTTTTAAAGAGACAGAGGTGGTGATATGTTTGCCACAGTGTACAGCCATCAGCCTTCAGAACAGGATTCCCGCCAGAATGAAAAAGATTCAAAGCGGTCAATTGCTTAGTCAACTGTTTCTGGATACAGAGATGGGCGAAGTCGTCTCAATTATCAGCACGAATTCGGTTGAGAAACTCGGTTTAGCAATCGGAAGTGACGTTGTGGCAATGATTAAGTTGAATGAAATGATGCTTGCTGAATAATGGATTGGTCTCCTCTTATACTTACCTTTCAACTTGCAGTAGTCACTACTATCATATTAGTATTTGTATCCATCCCAATAGCATATTGGTTAGTGCATACGCGATCTCGAATCCGTCCATTGATAGAGACCTTGGTTAGTATGCCCTTAGTACTTCCACCGACGGTCATAGGATTCTATTTTTTGTTGGCATTTAGTCCTTCCAATGTTTTTGGTCAATGGATCAATGACACGTTGGGAATAAAGCTGGTTTTTTCATTTGCAGGATTGGTTATCGCCTCAGTTATATATAGTCTGCCTTTTATGGTGCATCCGATTCAGTCGGGTCTATCATCCTTGCCTTCTTCTCAATCTGAAGCTTCTTTTCTGATGGGAAAATCTCGATTGACTACCTTATTGAAGGTGCAATTACCCAGTATTAAAGCTTCTTTATTAACAGGGGTTGTTTTGGCATTTGCACATACGATCGGAGAGTTTGGTGTCGTGTTGATGATAGGAGGCAGTATTCCCGGGAGGACTCGAGTAGCGTCTATAGCAATCTACGATGAAGTTGAGGCTCTTAATTACGACGTCGCTAATTTTTATTCTTTCGTTCTGTTTGTAATTACTTTTCTTATTCTTTTTGCTGTGTACTTTCTCAATGGTAGAAAGATCAATCGTTTTTGGAAATGATAGTATTAGATATAGACAAAACATTGGATGCACCGATGGGCAAAATGAGACTTTCACTCCAGTTGGAAATAAACAAAGGTGAATTAGTAACATTCTATGGATCATCAGGTGCCGGCAAAACATCAACCTTTAGGATGTTGGCGGGTTTGATGGATCCCGATAGCGGTATGATACATGTCGATGGAAGTGTGTGGTTTGATGGGAGCCAAGGCATCAGCATACGACCGCAAGATAGAAATATTGGATTTGTATTTCAGGACTATGCTTTGTTTTCGAATATGACCGTAAAGCAAAACTTGGAATATGCTCTGTCCAAAGGACAACCATCACGGATCGTCTCCGATCTTATAGATATTACAGAGCTCGGTGCGCTCCAAACAAGAAAGCCTATGACTCTGTCCGGGGGGCAAAAGCAACGGGTAGCCCTGGCGCGGGCTTTGGTGCAGCAACCGGACATTCTTTTGCTCGATGAGCCCTTCTCTTCACTTGATGCAGAGATGCGTCACAAATTGCAAAAATATCTGCAAAAGGTGCATCAGGAGTTCAATCTGACGACATTGCTCATAAGCCATGATATCGGTGAGATTGTTAGCTTGTCGGGGGATGTTATTATTTTGGATCAAGGGCTTGTCACTCGACGGGGGAGTCCGGATCATGTCTTTATAGACAATTCTGTCAGTGGAAAATTCAAATTTATAGGATCGGTGCTTAGGATAAATCCGCAGGAGGTCGTTTTTATTGTTACGGTTCTTGTTCAATCAAGTATAGTGAAAGTAGTAGCTCAAGAGTCAGAAGTCAAAAACTTGCATGTGGGAGATAGGGTTGTGGTAGTGTCTAAAGCGTTCAACCCAATGATCTATAAGATATAGTAGAGCAGAAACGGCGTGATTCTACAAAGACTCAAGTTACGGGTAATGGGCTGTAAGCGAAGAAGTTAAAAGGCTCCTTCTTTGTTACTATTCAGGTAGGCGTCATTTTGGCCAAAAAAAACACTTTTCCCGTCATATTTCCGCCATTTTTTTTCGCCGTAGCGCTGCTATGCCTCAAAAAATAAGCGTCATCTGACGAAAAAACTGCCTTTTTTTATCTCAAAAGCACCCTCCTGAATAGTAACCTTTCTTTACTATCAATTCTTCAATATAGCAGATTGTATTGTAACTATTCAGCAACCACAAGTTTTTGCCAGAAAATGCCCTTTTTGCACCTGTCTTTGCCAGATTTTTCTTACGTAGCGATGCTACGCTGCAAAAAATATGGCTTCGACAGGAACAAAAATGCCTATTTACTGTCTAAAA
>JAJRXG010000132.1 GCA_024276375.1 Bacteroidota bacterium
GATATTGAAATCAAGGTTTATTGGGGTCATTTTTGAGGCTCTCCTCTGTCTTTTTTGGATTCCAGCCTCATTTTACCCCCTTTGACCTTTTTCGCCATACCACTACATCTTGTGGTATGCACGGAACCTACCATTGAACCGTTTTCTCTTAAGAACTTCACAAGCCAACTTTGTGCTACGACCGATAAAGTATTCATCACAAATCCGGCGGTTATTTTATGATGAGGCATTTACTAATTATTTAGCAGAATGTGGCTATCCAGCCCGACGCTTTATTAGAAATAAAGAAAATGGGTTAACTTATACTGTTGATGATAAGACTTATTGTATGACAGAGCATTTTGAAGGAGTAGTTGCTGCTGATACACAAACAAACTTATCCGATGTACAGTTAATAGAGGCTGCATCTCAACTGGCTAAACTCCATCAGTTTTCCAGAAAATATCAAGGGCCTAAATATCAAAGGCTTCCATTCCAATCAAAAAAATCTTATAACACTCTAAATTCCGTTCTGAGACACATTAACTCGAAACCAGAAAAAGATGATTTTGATAAGTTGGTTGTTTCAGTGATAAGGAAAAAAATCGAATGTATTGCTAAAAAACCATTTGAAAAACAGAATTTTTTACTTGGGCCACGAATGATGAATCATGGCGATTATCATGCAGGTAATATAGTGTTTGATTCAAGTGACCATATAATTGCAGTATTAGATTTTGAATTTTGTGTAGATATGCCGAGAGTTTGGGACATTGCTCTAGCTATAACATGGTTATGCCAGAAAGATCATACTGAAGCATTTTGTGGCCCAAATGACCTTAGAAAAATAGCGGTGTTTTTGTCTGCATACAACGACGTTTATCCATTATCTTGTGACGAACAAACCTACCTAAACACCTTATACATTTCAGCAAGTTATCATTCAACTTATTTTCTAGAACATTATTACCTTAGACAAAGAACGACTCAGGGATTGGAAAAATGCAATAATATCAGCGATTGGTTTTGGTGGGTTGAACATCAAGGTGATTTACGAGAGTTGGTCTGTGAAAGTTGTTGACAAATGGTTTTGGTTTATTTTTAGGAGGTATCACGAAATGAGGCAAAACGGAAAAAGTAATAATGCATCTGTATCTGCGCTTCTTTCTGCTCGTGATGCGATATTTGTGGCAATTCGACATGAACTTCGTAATATGGGCAGTATAGAAGTTTCGACCCCTATCCTTTGTCCTTATCCAGATATTGCACCAGTTTACCAATTTTCCACAACACATCCAGATTTTCAACACATAGCATCTTTGAGGATTGCGCCTACAGAATATTTGAAAAGACTTCTCGTTGAAGGTGCTGAAAATGTTTTCGAATTCTCCACTAATTTTCGAACAGATCCAACAGATGTTACTCATCTCCCTGAATTTACTTCACTTGAAGTTATGATGCGTCACAAAACTTGTAATGATATGATAGAACTTACAAAGAATCTCTGTTATGCTGGTATTGTAGCTGTAGGCGTTGAATCAAAGCTGGATAATTTTCAACCTCCAGGAACGGAACATGTATATTCACTTGAGTTTCCTTGGGAAATTGTGTCTATCCGTCATTTTTTAAGTGTAGAGTACGGCTTTTCAGCAGATGATTTCTTTAAACCCAATAAGGTCTTTAAGTTGTATCGGCAAGTCGTTGGGGGTGTATATCCGTTATCCTATATAGCTGCCCTTGACGAAATAATCACCGTTATAGCAGCCTCGTTCGAGCGTCCTGTGTTCGTCAAGGAGTATCCAAACTATTTGGGCGGTCCGGCTGAACCATGCAGAGAAGATGCACGTTTTAAAGAACGAGCAGAGCTATTTATCGGAACATTAGAATTAGCAAATATGTCTTCCAATCTTACAGATGCAATTGCTCTACGCAAATGGCATAATGATGGTGCAAAAGTTAAAGAAAAACAAGGCATAAAGCCTAACGAAATTGATCATGGCTTGTTAGACGCAATTTCTCAAGGGTTGCCGACTTCAGCAGTTCTTGGTTTAGGAATTGACCGACTCATTATGGTATCTTTAAAGCTAAATGATATTGCACTAACCAGGCCTTTTTCTTATAATAAAATTTTCAACGGTAGTAATAAGCAATGAATATAATTAAACCCGCAAAACTTACAAAAGGAAATACTGTTGGTATAGTAACAGTCTCAGCCCCTGAACCAGCTACAGAACCGGAATGGTTTAAAAGAGGAGTAGACTCTTTGATCAAGCAAGGGTACGAGGTAAAAACAAGCCCTGTTGCAGAAAGCCAACACGGATATTTGGCATCTGATGAAAAGTCTATGGCAAAAGACGTGAATAATTTTTTCGCCGATGATGAAATCGCAGCCATTATTTGTTCTGGTGGAGGCGTAAATGCAAATCGGCTATTGCCACACTTGGATTATGAGCTTATTAAGAATAACCCCAAAGTTTTTCTTGGTGTAAGTAATCCAAGCGTTCTCCTTAATGCAATCTATGCTATGACTGGTTTGGTAACTTTTCATGGGCCTTCTGTAGTATGGGATTTCGGTAGTCCCGATGGATTGCCAGAATACACAAGTAAACATCTTTGGCCATTACTCGAAGGTTCAGGTTCAGGACCTATTGAACCGAGGTCTAAGTGGTATTGGTGGCGTCCTGGAACTGCGCGAGGCAGACTTGTTGGAGGTAATCTGATCTCGATTCAAGGGTTGATAGGAACTAAATGGATACCAAATTGGTTTAATCACATACTTTTTTGGGAAGATATTGGAAAAACAACTAATCGACTCGATATGATGCTGACACATTTCCGTGATATTGGGGTCTTTGAACAAATTTCTGGAATGGTAATCGGCGAACTTGTTAATTGTCCTCCTCCTGATGGGGGGCAAGAACTTGATGATATGTTACAGGACATCATTGGTGAATACTCATTTCCTGTTCTTTGTCGGGTAGACATAGGTCATACAGCCGATAAAGCTACGTTACCACTTGGCATAGAGGCTGAACTTCATTCAGACAAAAACACCTTCACTATTGTAGAAAGCCCTGTCGTGTAAAGGAAACCGATTATGACAGCAAGGGGTATAGTCATACGAGAGAGTATTATAGGTCAGATTTTACCGTCAGAACTTGACACCTATGTTGTAAAGAAATACCCATACAAAATGGATGGTGTAGTTCCTGTAGAGATTCTTGTCTTAGAAGTAGGAGAAACCGAATTATCGTCAGTTTTATTTGTATTTATGGAATTACTCATTGAAGGCTACTATGCACATTTTGTAGAGGCAGAAAAGGATAAACTTTATGTCGTTTTCCCTCACAATGTTTGTGTAGTTTTACGTAATGATGAAATAACTGCTGAACGCTGTCGTGCTATTGGCCGCACATACAATATTCCAGTGGTACAAATGTCTTTTGAAGAGTTGTTTGAGGAGGATCATCCTCATGCCAGCGTATAATTCGGCCCTTGTGTTTGGTGCGACTGGAGCTATAGGAAAAACGACCATAGAGTGTCTGCAATCCAGAAATCTAAAACATATTTTGGCTACCTATCATCACGAACCACCAGTTCAAGTTTCTGAGTACAAAAATGTTCAATGGATACAATTTGAAGCAAACGATTTGCAGAGTATTCAAGGGATAAAGTCATCACTTGAACAATTAAATGTACATCTTCGTGCCGTAATCTTCTGCATTGGAATTCCATCCTCTAAACGATCAATTGCGGAAACTCTGCAAGATGAATGGCTTGAACTCTACACAACGAACTGTGTTAGCTTTGTTAATATGTATTCAGCACTGAAAGAATTTATCAGAAATGGAAAAGCCAGTGTAGTTGTTTTGAGTTCTGACACAACACATAAAATAGGCATATGTAACGGGCCTTATACAGCCTCAAAAGTTGCATTGGAAGCTACCGCCCTTACCTTGGCTAAGGAAGAAGCTAAATACGGTGTCAGAGTAAACATACTTGCTCCATCACTTGTGGATTCACCTCTAGCTGATCACATTTTGAGCCTAAAAGGAATTACAGATCGGGAGGAGTATATGAAGACTCTTCCTTGGGGAAGAACACTTACAACATTTGAAGTTGCGGAGTCTGCCGTATCTTTAGCATTAGACAAAAATTGGGAATATGTCACAGGCCAGATGTTTAGGCTTGCCGCAGGAATCTAAACGCAAAAGTTGCTAGAATCGCTAAATCTGAGGGCGATTTCCTGATGGTGAGCATAAAATGCGCCGTATACCGAAGTTGAATTCCAGAACACCTTTGCGCCTGCTTATTGCAGAGAAAAACGTTCTGCAAACACAGGCGCAAAAGTGTTCTGGATTGGGGGATACTTTTTATTGAAGCAAAAGGCACCGTGCCTTTCTTCAATTAAGGTTGGTTTCGCTGGCAAAATTGCGTTAAATTGAGGTTGATTTCGCCCTCAACCACGGCACCGTGCCTCGTCACCCGAAGGAGTCTTTGCATTCGGAGCTATCTTTCTGGCAAAGTTTGGTAAAAGTAGCCTTGCAAAAACAAGTACCTATGCAACCAAAGTGCAATATAACAATCACAATGCAGGCGAATTGCTACCTTGGCTTTTTTTGAGGTCGGTTGCGCCTGTGGAGTCGCTTTTGCGTTGGGGTTGGTTTCGCTGGCCCGCAATCGCCTGATTGTGGGCGTTAGCAAGATTAAACTCACATTCTACCGTAGACTTATGTCAACTATTTATACGCAAGCAAAAAATATAAAAGATATTTTACAAGACACAGATGATACATTATCATTAAGACTGTTTGGTTTTGGTATCATTGGGAAA
>JAJRXG010000133.1 GCA_024276375.1 Bacteroidota bacterium
CGTTTAGTGAAATATTGCAGCGGATGGTCAATCAAATGCTATCAGGCGAAATGGACAGCTTTATGGAACAGGAAGGTTTTATCCCATCGTATATTTAGATGCCATCCACTTTAAGGTAAGAGCTGAAGGCAGAAGATCTACTATGGTATATTCATACTTCCATGTTCCTGTGCCCAGCGTAGTGGGATCTACCGAGAATACTGCGCCGTTATCTGTTTTAAAACCCGGCATCAGTTCTGTGCCATTGACAAAACCAAAGTCCACCATCGTCTGTCCCGTAGATTGTATTAATCCGGCATCCGCATATATAGCTTGACCTTGTATGTCCAACTTGCCATATACGGAGTCGGTGACATACATATAATCGGGATTGAATGCGCCATTATATGCTCTTCCTTCAGGATGATATATGGATTCAATGTCTAAATATTTAGATATTTTCTCCACTTTTCATCTTTTCCGCGTTTTCGGCTACTTGCAAGGCTTCAATAACGGGGCGTAAATCTCCTTCAATGATTTTATCAAGGCTGTATAGAGTCAGATTGATACGATGGTCTGTGACACGATTCTGAGGATAATTATAAGTTCTAATCTTGTCAGAGCGATCTCCGGAACCGACGAGAGATTTGCGTTTTTGTATTTGCTCGTCTTGGTTTTTATTGGCTTGGGCTTCTTTGACTTTCGCATATAGTCGTTGAAGAGCGATCTCTCTATTTTTGTGTTGAGAACGAGAGTCCGTACTTTCAGCGACTATACCAGTGGGAAGATGAGTAAAACGAACCCCGGATTCGGTCTTATTGACATGTTGTCCACCGGCACCACTCGCCCGAAAAGTATCAGTTCTCAATTCGTCTTTGCGAATATCAATTTCCGCTTCTTCATATTTGGGCATCACAACAACTGTAGCTGCAGAGGTATGAACACGACCTTGAGATTCTGTTTTAGGCACCCGTTGAACACGATGGGCACCGGATTCAAATTTTAGGTTGCCATAGACATCATTGCCTATAACTTCAAGAACGACTTTGTTATATCCACCGACAGACCCTTCATTTTCAGATAATATCTCGTATTTCCATTTGTGTGATTCAAAAAACTTAGTGTACATGCGCAACAAATCTCCAGCAAAAATACTGGCTTCATCTCCTCCGGTTCCCGAACGGATCTCAAAGACAACATTTTTGCTATCCTTGGGATCTTTAGGAATGAGGAGAACCTTGATGTTCTCTTCGATCTTTTCTTTTGTTTTAAGAAGTTCTTCTAGGTCATCACGAGCCATATCCCGCATATCAGAATCTTCATCTTTTAGCATCTCCTTGGAGGTGCTTATATTAGAACAGAGATCTGCGTATTGGTGGTAGTAATCAACGATCTCCTGCAAGTCTTTATACTCCTTATGGAGCTTTGAAAATTGCTTCATATCGGAAACAACCTCCGGATCGGAGAGTTTTTCTTGAATGTCTAAAAAACGTGCATAAATGGCTTCTAGCTGATTTAGCATTCTATGAGAGATATTAAATTTTGAGAAGAGGAGCCCTAGGTTTGAGGAGATCTCAAGAGATTACATCAAAGACAAATATAGCTAACTACACTTATTCTTAATTGTGTTGATTAGATCACTTGAAGCGCTGGGACGTTTGACATTGTTGCGAACAAAATCACGGAAGTTTTTTTCTTTATTGAAAACTGTCTTACATTCAGAATCCATTTTAATGGTATTCATTAGGCTTTCGCTACTGTCGTCATTAAGTCTATTGTCAAGATAAAGATTTACTTGTTGCGAAAAGAAACTAAGGAGATTATTATTCTTCATCTGTATAACTTCTCATAGATTATGAACAAACCAAAATTAAGAAACTTATAAAACAAAAACAAACCATAAAAGGAGAAGCATCACTCTTCTTCCCTTTGAGTCTTATTTCGATTGCCTCTAAAATCATAATATCCATGTTGTTCAGCATATACCTTCAACTTGGATTTCAACATATTTCGAGCACGAAACAACCGCGATCTTACAGTACCAATGGGAACATCAACAATCTTGCTAATTTCCTCATATGTGAATCCTTCGATATCACACAAAAGGAGTACTGTTCGAAAATCAATAGGCAATGAATTGATCGCAATGGTGACCTCATCGCCCATCATATTATCAAAAATTTCCTCCCTAAGATCCAAATAGCTCGGAAGATTGCTGTCCTCGCTACTGTGATAGGTGACTATTTCTTCATAGTCAACTTGGGTTGGCCGCTTACTCTTTTTGCGATAGTCGTTGATGTAAGCGTTTTTCAGGATTTTAAACAGCCAGGCTTTGGAATTAGTTCCCTCATCGTATTTATCAATGAAGCGAAATGCCTTGAGATAGGTCTCTTGAACAAGATCATTGGCGTAGGCTTCATCATAACAGAGGTGAAAAGCAAAAGTTTTTAACGCATCGATATGAGGCAAAAATTCTTTTTCAAATATCTCGTATTGTTTTGGGGTTTTATTAGCCAAATCTCTTTTTTTGATTAAAAGCAAGAGGCAAAAGTAGCTTTTACTTGGGATACTATAGTGATTTAGTTACCACTACTTGCTCAATATAAACACTGATGGCAAAAAGACCCTTTTCTGGTACGCCTCCGTATGGAAAACCGGCAAAAGCACTGCAAATCCACAAATAATGTGTGTTGATGATTAAAACAAGGAGCATCACTTTATCAAAGACAAGGGTTCTTAGATGTCCTTGATACATTTGTCATATCTAATTGGACAACGCTTCATGGAGGAGATCACGCATGTGAGTTTTGAGATCGGGATGAGATTGGATGAAAGTTAAAAAAGTTTCCTTTGGTTGCATACGAGCGTGTATGATCCAAGCACAAGAGAGGGTTGTTTGCCGATCATATTTCGTGCCATCTCCATGGACAAAGTCATAACGCTCTATAAATTGACAGAGCTTGTTGCTTGCAGTACGATAACCATATTGCTGTAATAGAATCCAAGCAAGGCGAATATGAGCTTCATGATTGAACAAACTTGTAGGAAACGAGCACTCTGAAAAGAGACGAATAAAAACATCATCGCTGTATTCAAGATGAGTGGCCATATTATCGTAAGGATGTTGTGTAAAGAAATAAAATCAGAAGTATAAAAGTAAAGAAACAAAGTAACGGAAGAGAACTTTACTACTGCGATTGGATAAGACAAGCGAAATAGCTTTCTTTGCATAAAACAATCTACTATGTCTCACGGACCAGAAGAAATAGATTATGACAAGAAAGGCTATCGATTAGCTTGGACTTTTGTGTATATCGCCCTTTTTATCATCCTATGTATATGGATAGTCTCTCAGAATCAAAACTCGGTTCCAGGATAATTGTGAAGTAAGCATCCATAAGAGAGTCTTGTTATATTGAGATTTTCTGTGATGATCAATTATTATGAAGTGGTATCACTGGTTTCGAAGTACTCCAAAGGAGATAGACGCTGATATGAAGTATCTGATTGTTGGTCTTGGAAATATCGGGGATCAGTATCAAGGAACCCGCCACAATATGGGTTGTGATGTATTGGATCATTTGGTTCAAGGCAAAGAAGGCAAATGGAAAACCGAGCACCTCGGATCGATCGCCCGAATCAAGCACAAAGGAAGACACCTTATATTGCTCAAACCCAGCACATATGTCAACTTGAGCGGAAAAGCGGTAAGGTATTGGTTGCAAAAAGAAAAGCTCAAAAAAGATCGTTTGCTCGTAGTAGTAGATGATATACACCTAGACTTTGGTAAGGTGCGTTTACGAGCCCGAGGAAGTGACGCGGGGCACAATGGAATTATGGACATCAATCAAAAATTGGGAAGTGATTATGCGCGCTTGAAAGTAGGGATAGGAGCAGATTTTCATCAAGGACAGCAAGTAAACTATGTCTTGGGTAAATGGTCTTCCGAAGAAATAAAGTTGCTACCCGAAATAATAAAACATTGTAGTAAGGCGATCTATAGTTTTGCAAGTATCGGGTTGTCACGCACAATGAGTGCCTTTAATAGATGAGGAACAAAGAAAGAAAACCCTATTAACGTAAAGGTGCCTTCTGGAGAGAATAAGCCGAAATATAGATTAGTGTGATTTGAGACAAAATTGATCAAAAATGTCAGACTTCACTGTTTTCAACAAAAGAAGAGGACATTGTGTCTTACTCCTCTACAATCGAAGCTCCAATATAAGCACGGTTCATACGCGCTATATTAACAACACTGATTTCTTTAGGGCATTCGGCTTCACAAGCTTCAATGTTAGAACAATTGCCAAAACCTTCCTTGTCCATCTGAGCAACCATTCCCCTGACTCGGTTGACGTGTTCTACTTTTCCTTGTGGCAATAATCCGAGATGGGAAACCTTAGCGGAAGTAAATAACATTGCGGATCCATTGGGACAAGCGGCGACACAAGCTCCACAGCCGATACATTCTGCGGCATCCATAGATCTTGAAGCAAGTCCTTTTTCGATGGGGATGGCATTGCCGTCTTGAGCTTGACCTGTATTGACAGAGATATATCCCCCAGCTTGAATCACACGATCAAAAGAACTGCGATCGACGACGAGATCTTTGATGACAGGAAACGCATTGGCACGCCATGGTTCCACGATGATGGTATCGCCACTCTTAAAGTGTCTCATGTGCAGCTGACAAGTAGTTGTACCTGTCTGCGGACCATGAGGTCTTCCATCTATCACCAAGCTACACGCTCCACAGATACCTTCTCTACAGTCATGCTCAAATGCCACAGGTTCTTTTTTCTGCGCAAGGAGGTCTTCATTGAGTACATCCATCATCTCGAGAAATGACATATGCTCATTGGCTTCTACGGGATAGGTTTCGAAGTGACCTTTATCCTTACTGTCTTTTTGTCTCCAGACCTTTAGATTTATTTTCATAGCTCCCAAATATCTTATTACTTATAACTTCTCGTCTTAAGCTCTACATTCTCAAATACCAAATCCTCCTTATACATGAGTATCTTGCCGTCTTCTGACCAGCTCCATGCGGCTACATAAGTATAGTTGTCGTCATCCCGTTTTGCTTCTCCTTCTGGAGTACGATATTCGTATCTGAAGTGACCTCCACAAGATTCATTGCGATTGAGGGCATCATTCATCATGACTTCACCAAGTTCAAGAAAGTCTGCGACTCTAAGAGCTTTTTCGAGTTCTGGATTAAATTCTGCTTTCGTTCCGGGCACATATACTTGCTCGTAATATTCTTTGCGCAAAGCCCGAATCTCATCGATTCCCTTCTTAAGACCCTCTGCGGTTCGTGACATACCACAATACTCCCACATGATCTTACCCAATCTTCGATGGAAGGATTCTACGGATTGATTTCCATTGGTTGACATCAATCGATCAATTCGATCTTTTACGGACTTTTCTGCTTCCGCAAATTCAGGTAAATCAGTAGAAAACTTTGGTGTACGTATCTCCTGGGACAAAAACGCTCCGATCGTATATGGTATCACAAAATACCCATCGGCAAGTCCTTGCATCAAAGCCGATGCCCCCAATCTATTGGCTCCATGATCCGAAAAATTACATTCTCCCAAGGCAAATAGCCCAGGGACATTGGTCTCTAAGTTGTAATCTACCCACAATCCTCCCATCGTATAATGAACGGCAGGATATATCTTCATCGGCATTTTGTAAGGGTCTTCTCCTGTTATCTTCTCATACATTTGGAAGAGATTGCCATATTTCTGTCGGATGATTTCTTCTCCCAATTCTATAACCTGAGCTTCTGTAGGGTTGCCTATGCCTCTCGAATGTGCTCGTGCCCTGCCATAACGATCTATTGCTTCTGCAAAATCCAGATAGACCGCCAAACCCGTTGGAGCAACGCCCTTGCCTTCATCACAAGCGACTTTGGCCGCTCGAGAGGCTACATCTCTGGGAACCAAATTGCCAAACGCCGGATATCTTCTTTCGAGATAATAATCTCTATCTCCTTCCGCTATATCCAAAGCATTCTTTTCTCCTTTTTGGATGGCCTTGGCATCTGATACACTTTTGGGCACCCATACCCGACCATCGTTTCTTAGAGATTCTGACATCAGGGTCAACTTAGATTGATACTCACCGGATACAGGAATACAAGTCGGGTGAATCTGCGTAAAACATGGGTTGGCCATCAAGGCTCCCCTTCTCACAGATCTCCAAGCTGCAGTAGCATTACATCCCATCGCATTCGTAGATAGATAGAACACATTGCCATATCCTCCCGTTGCCAATACGACACAATGTGCGGCAAATCGTTCAATCTTTCCGTCCAACAGATTGCGTACTATGATACCCCTAGCCTTACCATCTACTTTGACAAGATCCAGCATCTCGTGGCGGTTATACATCTGCACTGTTCCCAAAGAGATCTGTCGTGACAATGCTTGATAAGCGCCTATCAGAAGTTGTTGCCCTGTCTGTCCACGAGCATAAAATGTTCGCGAAACCAGTACCCCTCCAAAGGACCGGTTGGCAAGAAGGCCTCCGTACTCGCGTGCAAATGGAACGCCTTGTGCTACACATTGATCTATTATATCTCTACTCACCTCTGCCAGTCTGTGTACATTGGCTTCTCGTGATCGATAATCTCCTCCTTTTATCGTATCATAAAACAATCGATATACACTATCCCCATCGTTCTGATAGTTCTTGGCAGCATTGATACCACCTTGTGCAGCGATACTATGTGCTCTTCGAGGACTATCGTGAAATGTAAAACACTTTACATGATATCCCAACTCTCCTAAAGTTGCAGCTGCTGACGCTCCTGCCAATCCTGTGCCCACAACTATGACTTCAAGTCGTCTTTTATTGTTGGGTGCAACAAGGTTCATCTTAGACTTATATTCCGTCCATTTTGTCGCTAATGAACCCGGAGGTACTTTACTTTCAAGCTTCATCGATTCTTATTGTTGAGTGAAGTAGATATATAATGGCAATATGGCAAAACCCAAGGGGATGATAATAGCGTAAACCCTGCCTAGGCTTTTTATGATTGGTGTGTACTTTTGGTGTCGCAACCCCAGTGTCTGAAATGCACTGCTAAACCCGTGATTCAAGTGCAAACCCAAAGCCAAAAGACCGATCAAATATATGATCACAAATGGTATCTGCGTGAGACTCTCCTGTACTTTCTGATATGCGTTGATCATCTCCTGACCATCATATGTCACCATCGGAAGGTTGTCTCCAAACTTAAACTTAAACCAAAAATCCCCCATGTGGATCAAGAGAAAGGCCAACACCAACAACCCCAAAAGAGCCATATTATTCGATGTCCATGACGTGCCGTTTCTAGGAGCAACTGCATACTTTCCTCCTTTTGCTTTTCTATTCTCCATCGCAAGCAATATCCCTTGTATCGCATGTAGCAAAATAAAAAAGTAATTGCCGAAAGCGATAGTTTGTATCACCGGGTTGTGCCCCATAAAATGAGTATATACATTAAAGCCCTCTCCTCCATCATGATTTAACAATTGTAAATTGCCCAATAGGTGTACAGTAAGAAAAAGAATCAGAAACAATCCGGTCAAAGCCATGATTAGCTTTTTTCCGATACTTGAGGTGAGAAACTGAATAATCCAAGTCATCGTTTATTTGGTTTGCCGTTTTACTCGTTGTTGACACTAATCAGATGTGATAGCTCGTATCTTTAAAAACGACCTTGTTAACATCTTTTGCTCACCGACAAATTTAGCGAATCTATAAGGAGCAAATCCGGTTGGACTTTTCTCTTTGTTGTTTAGAATTATTCTATGTAACAGAAAAGATCAAAATATAAGGTTGTTGTTGTCTCCTTATGTCCCAATATCAGATAACATTCTCTTTATGAGGAGTCCTTAAACAGATGAGAATAGAGGCGCGCCAGA
>JAJRXG010000134.1 GCA_024276375.1 Bacteroidota bacterium
AGATAGTTTTTAATTTAACAAAAATCACCCTATGAACTTACTTACTTTAGAAACTTCCATTCAACTATTGTGTCTTGCCATCCTGTCGATCCTCTTTCTTCAGTCAGGATTCAACAAGGTTTTTGACTACAAGGGCAATCTGCAGTGGTTAAGAACTCATTTTGCTAAGTCTCCATTGAGCAGAAGTGTCGGCATTTTATTTCCCATCCTGACCACCATTGAGGTGGCAGCCGGATTGTTTTGTGCAGTAGGATTAGTGGTGCTGGTTATGAACGGTGACACAAGCATTGGTCTAATGGGCGCACAGTTGGCAGCATTATCAATTGTGGTGTTGTTTTTTGGTCAACGCCTCGCTGAGGATTACGAAGGAGCTGCCAGCTTAATGCCATACTTCATCGTATGCCTTATCACTATTTATGCATTGGGATAGAAGCCGATCAATACACTCGGTATTTCGTCACAAATGGCTGCGTAGAGCTTACCTCATTATACGTGCTACCGACTAAATTCTAAACCATCATGCATCCTTATCCCCAACGACATTTTTTAAATCATCGATTGCCTCGGATATATCCTCTTGTACTTCCCTTTGTATATCTTTGGTTTTTTCGACAATTTTATCCTTAATATCAGCTCCGGTATCCCCTATTTTAGATACTCCTGATTTTACATTTTGTGAGATATTGTCAGATACGTCACTAACTTTTTTGATTGCTCCCTCTGCTATATCTCCGGCTTTGTCCGCTGCGGATTCTATTACATCCCCTGCTTTCTCCTTTATCCCAGCGCCCGTCTCGATTACTTTTGATGCCCCGTCCTTGACATTATCGACCAAATCTCCGGCAACATCCCCGACAGAATCGACAATATCACCGGCCTTTTCTTTTAGATTGTCCATGAGTCCGGCTCCTGAACTGGCCAGCCCTCCCATTAATCCTCCAGCTTTCTTGGTGATATCCATCGCACCTTTTTTTATCTTCTTTGCGGTCTCTTTGCTACCTTGCTCAATCGAATCTACAATATCACTACCTTTTTCATCAATCTCTTCTACTATAGCATCATCGATCAATTCATTGCCGTCTCCATCACGATCCTCAAATCCAGCAGCTTTACTGGATGTTTTTGGAGATTTATGCTCGGTTTTAGAGATTGTGATCCTGCCTTCTTGAGCACCATCATAGTCACCTTGAGCGTATTTCTCTGCTTTTGCAAAAAAGTCTCCTTTGTCTTCCAGAAGTGATCCTTTGTTCTCATCTAGAACATCCCTGAGATCTTTTTTGGGTTTTGATGATTCTCGGGCTTCTACTTCTTTGCCTTGGGCGATGACATCATCAATTTTTTCATTGAGATCTCCCATGAGATCTTCGGCCTTTTCAACCAATTTCTCTTTGGCTTCCAATACTTTGGATCCAAGGCTTTCGGTAAAGTCTTTGGCTTTATCCAAGTTTTCATTGTTCTCTCCAAGAATTTTTTCGCCAAGGGATTCCACAGCTTGACCTCCCTTGGTCAACAATTCTTCGCCTTTGGACAGGATAGATCCGCCTACTCTCTCAGTGCCTTCCACAATATTTTTTATAGTTTCATTCTTGTTGATCATTTTGGTTGTTCCTTCTGCTGAATGTAGGATTGCATCTCTAAGTCCCGAAGTTTTATCCGCAAGATCCTCCCCGAGATCACCTATTTTGTCCTTCAAAACATTGCCGATGTCGCCACTTTTGTCAAGCACTTCACTTCCCAATTCACTTGCAGATTCTTTAAGTCTTGATCCTATATCTGCACTTTTATCTATTAGGTCTTCTCCCATATCCTTTGCCATATCCAAGCCCTTATCCGCTGCTGATTTGGCTACTGAGGAAGAGACAAAAAACAGTTTTTTCAATTCACTGAATATTCCCATTATTATAACTTTATTGATTTTTAAAATTTAAAGGCATAAGTTACCTCCAAATTATGTATTAGGCAAATACTAAAGGATGATAACTATTATTTTCTCATTTGTGTAGGTATAACTTTCTTTGCATATTCTTCATTGTGTAGATGAGATAATATACCATTGATAGTCGTGTCATCAATTGACAGGTTATCGTCATCAGGATCCAAGTCTTACTATGTCAATCAACCATATTATGCCGTTAAAACATACCTTTATATTACTTTTTATGCCGTGGACTTGTGATTTCGTTCTATATGCAGAGCCTATCATTTGACACCTCATGAATTGATGGAAGCTGTACATCTGCTCCTATTGGGAAATGAGAACGAGGCAAATCAAGGCGTGTCAACAGATTTATACCTATGACTTCTATACAAGAACAGATTCAGAACACCATTGAGGAAATCGTTCGCCTTGACAAGGCAGAAAAACAGCTGAGCATTACACAAGAATCCCTTGATACAGCATATCAAGCTAAGGAAGACATGAATAAGCTACTTGACAAGGAGTTGAGAGATATTGAAAAGCTTGAGGGTTTTAGCACTAAGGCTATATTCTACAAAGTTCTTGGAAGCAAACAAGAACAAGTGGAAAAGGAACGGCAGGAATATCTAGAATTGGTGCTCAAGTCCGAAGATATCGACAATGAAATCCAGTTATTGGAATATGAGGTAAATCTACTGGAAGCCAAGGTTGGATCCCGTGAAGAATTCGAAGCCAATCTCGAAAGACTAAAACTGGAGAGAGAAGCCGAAATCATTGAGACCGACCCCGGATTGAGATCTGCATTACTAAAAATCAGCAATCACCTTGAAAACCAATATTATCTAAAGCAAGAAATAGAAGAAGCCATTTAAGTAGGGAAAGTAGCACACAACCTCTTGCAGCAAGTCACCCGCCAATTATCACAAGTTCAAAATTGGGGACGTTGGCCATCTCAATCACATGGTCGGATGAGACGAGTGCAACGTCGCAGCTCGATAGAACGAGCACGAAACCTTACCTTTCAAGTAAAACACTATCTGAATCTCTTTGATAAAGAACTGAAAGACATCGGACGTCGCTTGGAGATGCAAATAGACACATCCAGCTTTGCCAATTTTAGTGATTTTTTCTTCAACAATATCATCACAGATTGGATATTGAACCAGCAATTGGTAACAGCCATTGGCGCTGCGGACAATGCTAGGAATTATGTCAACGAGATGCTTATTGACCTTCAAGCCGAATTGAACGAAGTACTCACCAATATCTCAGATAGTCGTCAAAATAGAGAGGAAATATTGTTAGGTTAAAGTTTTTTAGCATTGATAATCGCTGTCAATTCATCTCGATAGTTTTTGCCGATGGGTATCATTTTTTTCTGACCTTTCTCCTTCAATTCGACCATATTACCTTCTATGGCGCGGAGCTTGGTAAGGTTGAGTATGTAAGAGCGATGAATACGCTTAAACATAGATGAAGGTAGTTTGACCTCTAGGCTTTTCATAGTCTGCAAGGTAATCACTCGTCCTTCCTCCAACCGGATAATCACATAGTCTTTCAAGCCTTCAATATAGAGTATATCCTTGTAGAAGACTTTCATCATTTTTTTGTCACTCTTGACAAAAAAGAAATCCATAGCTGCATCCAAAGCATCTGTTGATCCACGGAGGTTTTTAAATTTGTCAATAGCTTTGTTGGAGGCCTTGAGAAAGCGTTCAAAACTAATGGGTTTTAACAGATAGTCTAGTGCCTCTAATTCAAATCCATCAACAGCATATTCGGCGTAAGCTGTAGTAAATATCGTCATCGGTGGATGTGTCAAGGATCTAAGAAATTCCATACCCGTCAGCTGGGGCATTTGAATGTCCAAAAACATGAGATCTACGTTTTTTTCGTTTAGAATCTGATTGGCCTCTATGGCATTGGAACAAGAAGCTAGTAATTTTAATTGGGGCGTATTGGCGATATGAACTTCAAGAATATCGCGTGCCAAGGGCTCGTCGTCAACAATAATAGTATTGATCATGATGTATAGTTTACTGATTTAGTGTTATGCTTGTTTAATTTTTTTGATCTAGTTCCCTTTAGGGACAATGTTACCTTATACTTTGCCCCTTGATGTTCAGTTTTAAGATTAAACCGGTTGGGGTATAATATATTCAACCGTCTGCGTACATTGGTCAATCCGATACCGCCTACTTTCTTGTCTGAATAATTAGGTTTGAGACTATGACCGGGGACTCCATTGACAACTTGCAATACGATATCAGTTTCATTGATCTTGAGAATGATATTGATATATCCCGATTTCAACTCGTGATCAAGGCCATGCTTAAAACTATTCTCCAAGAAAGGGATAAACAATAGGGGTGCAATCTTATGTCCTTGCGGGTCTCCTATGATATCGATGGACATCTTGAAGTTTTCTCCATGACGGATTTGCTCGAGCTCTAGGTAGCTCCGGATAAACACGATCTCTTGTTGAAGAGAGATGGTTCTCTCGTTGCTTTCGTACAACATATATCGCATCATGTCGGACAATTTGAGAACGATCTCAGGAGCCTTATCGGATTTTTTCAAGGTAAGTGCGTATAAGCTGTTGAGCGTATTGAAGAAGAAGTGTGGGTTTATTTGATTTTTAAGAAATCGCAATTCGGATTTCAGGTTCTGCCGATGTAGATCCTTCCGCTCACGTTGATGCACCATCCAATCGTTGATGATTTGATATATAGATGACGAAAAAGCGACAAAAAAGATATTTAAGAAGTAGGCAGCATTATTGCGCAACGTAAATACTGCATCAAAAGGTGCTCTTTTGTAAGTGTGTATCATATAATGCATGATCACCTCCAATGGAGTCACAATAAAGCACATAAGAACTAATGTAAAAAGATAAGTGTAGAGTCGATCCTTCTTGAGCAGTCTAGGAAAAAGGTAGTAAATATTGATGTTGACAACAACGATAAAAAAAATGAGACGGATACCATGCTTGATGAGTTTTTCTCCCAAGTCAGCATTGCCATCAGCGATGACTAGAAACAAGTAAAACACCACCCAAAAGAACAAATGATAGAGCAATCCTCGCTGAACCGCTTTCTCAAAAGTCTCATAAAAAGTATTGTTATTGTCTAATCCCGCAAACATTGGATTAAACTTAACTTTAAGAATAGACTTCGAGAACAAAAACAGATGAATTCTGTAATCAATTCGATCAAAGTTGTGTTATAGACGGTTTATGAAAATGCATTTTAGCATATTGTACTATTGTTATCACTATTTTTGCCCGTGATAACAGCAATAGATTTTTCTATGATGCAGAATACAAAGCTGCGACCTCACGCGAACATAATTCATGCTTCGGGGGTTATTTTAACGACGTACAGATGTGTACCGGATTGCAGAGGTAAGTTACTATTCAGGTAGGCGTCATTTTGGCTAAAAGAAACACTTTCCTCGTCATATTTCCGCTATTTTTTTCGCCGTAGCGCTGCTATGCCTCAAAAAATAAGCGTCATCTGACGAAAAAATTGCCATTTTTTATCTCAAAAGCACCCTCCTGAATAGTAACAGAGGTAGATGAGTTTTAATAAAAATCGAATGTTGTATAATTGTAACCATGGGATATAGCAAAAAAGAAGAATACACAGAAGAAACGACGGAAGCGCTGATCAAAAGCTATGAACGTATATTAATGGAAATAAATGAAGATCCCAATCGCGAAGGATTGACCAAGACTCCTGAACGTGCAGCTAAGGCGATTCAATTTTTAACACATGGATATGATCAGGATGCAGAATCTATACTGAGAAGTGCTTTGTTTCAAGAGGACTATAGTGAGATGGTTATAGTCAAAGACATAGAACTGTACTCTTTATGTGAACATCATATTTTGCCTTTTTTTGGCAAAGCACATATTGCTTATATTCCCAATGGATACGTAGTAGGGTTGAGCAAGATACCACGTATTGTCGATGTTTTTGCTCGCAGATTGCAAGTTCAAGAGCGACTGACCGATCAAATACTACATTGTATCAATGATACGCTACGCCCCTTGGGAGTGGCTGTTGTCATAGAAGCAGCCCATATGTGCATGATGATGCGTGGTGTTCAGAAGCAAAATTCCCTGACAACGACATCTGCATTTATCGGTGAATTTCATAAAGAAGAAACGAGGAGTGAATTTCTTAATTTAATTAGTTCAAACTTGAGATAGAGCATATGAGTAAAGCATTACTATTTCCGGGTCAAGCTGCCCAGTTTATTGGAATGGGCAGTACCCTCAGTCGGCATTCTGAGAAAGCCAGAGGCATTTTGGATACCGCTGATGATATTTTGGGATATCGCTTAAGTGAGATCATGCACCATGGCCCCGAAGAGCGCCTTAAAGAAACTATTTATACTCAACCTGCGGTGTTTGTTCACTCCTACCTCGTCTATCAGGAGCATAAGAAAGAATTGGATGTGAATGCTGTCGCAGGACATTCATTGGGTGAGATTACCGCTTGTGTAGCTGCCGGTGTCTTGGGATTTGAAGATGGATTGAAGTTGGTTCAAGCAAGAGCCAACGCGATGCAGGATGCCTGTGTGTCCACCCCTTCCACAATGGCTGCAATACTTGGCATGGAAGATCGAGTGGTAGAAGAGATCTGTGCCGACATTGATGATGTTGTGGTTCCTGCCAACTACAATTGCCCGGGACAGCTCGTAATTTCAGGATCAAAAACCGGTATCGCATCGGCGATTGAAGCATGCAAGGCAGCGGGAGCGCGCAGAGCCTTGGAAATTCCTGTTGGTGGAGCCTTTCATTCGCCTATAATGGAACCGGCAGTAGAAGATTTTAAGATAGCCATAGAATCGATGCATTTTAGCGATGCTGAGGTCGCTGTATATCAGAATGTTGATGGGCTCCCACATTTTGATGCAAGGCAAATCAAAGCGAATCTCATACAGCAAATCACCCATCCAGTACTTTGGACGAAGACAATCAACAACATGATAGCAGATGGAATCACTCATTTTGTTGAGGTCGGTGGCAAGGGCAAAGTACTCATGGGCATGTTGCGTAAAATTTCAAAAGAAATAGATGTAGAACTGTGGAAGGAAGAAGAAAAGTAGAAATGATCGCTCGAGGCAAACTCCTGCTGGCGGATCCTTATCTATATGATCCGCATTTTAAAAGATCCGTTGTTTTTATGACGGAATACAGTCCAAAAGAAGGTGCCGTTGGATTTATTCTCAATAAGCCCATCTCCATGAAAATCAATGAGTTAGTTAGTGATTTTCCAGAGATTAATTCGGCCGTTTACTACGGTGGTCCTGTAGCACCGGATACCTTGCACTACCTCCACGATGCAGGTGATATCGTGGATGGAAGTGTACATATGGGCTCTGGTCTCTATTGGAGTGGTGATTATGAGAAACTGAAGTTCTTAATTCAATCCAAACTCATTCTCCCGCACAACATTAGATTCTATGTAGGCTATTCCGGTTGGTCACCGGGTCAACTTGAGGACGAGCTAAAAAGTGGTTCTTGGGTGGTGACAGATATGGAAGCCAATTATATCTTTAAGACCCCATATCATGAGTTATGGAGTGAGGCCATGAAGAATAAGGGAGGGCTCTATACTGTCATCGCGAAGATGCCCGATAGTTTTCTACTTAACTAATCCTTCTCCCGAGAACTTCCTTTTATGAGTTTCATGCTTTCTAGTAACCTGAGATACTGCACTAAAGCTGCAAATCAAAAAACTTTCGACCCAATGTGCTGAGCGCACTACTGATATACAACTCACTACATACGCAGACTCACTTGGTGAACACCCGGAAGATACTCTCTTGAAATAATGTGCTTGATCGCCTCATATCCCGAACGGTCTGCTACAAAGTTGATGTCATGGAGATCGATAATAACTACCGGAAACGTAAGGATATTTTTAAAATACTCGAAGTAGGTATGCTGTATGGCCAGCAAATATTCCGGTTTGATGAGCTGTTCATATGCCCGACCCCTTTCCTTGATCATAAGCTCCAACTGATCTATGGATCTATGAAAATATACAAGAATATCAGGTTTAGGAAATGGATTATTCAAAACTTGCCAGAGTTGTTGAAAAAGACGATACTCTTCATCCATAAGGTTGTTCTTGGCAAAAAGCAAAGATTTAACGAACGAATAATCCGCAATGGTAAATTCTTGAAATAAGTCTCGGTTGAGCAATTTCTGCTGAAGTTGTTTGTACCGCTCAGTCATAAAGAACAATTCAACAGAGAAGGCATATCGTTCCTTATTCTTATAAAACAAGGGCAAGAAGGGATTGTCCTGAAATTCTTCGAGTATTAATTCGCAGTTAAATTCGGATCGAATCATCTGAACGAAGGTCGTTTTACCTGTTCCGATATTGCCTTCAACGCAAATATATTTGTATGGTATTGAAACACGCATCCTTATTATTCAACTTCTATACAGAACAGCTCCTCTGTCTATGCACATATCTTTTAGTTCACTAATGGTACGTCCCGAAATCGGATGAACTAGATCTCCGGCGATTTCGGCTAAAGGTATTAAAACAAAATTTCTGTCCGTCATTCTTGGGTGAGGTATCGAAAGGTTTTTTTCTTTGATGATTCTGTTCTGATAGAGCAGGATATCCACATCGATAGTTCTTGGACCCCAATGCTCGGTTACCAGCTTGCCCATTCGATTTTCGATCAGTTGTGTTTTAACTAAGAGATCATGGGGTGTTAGCCCGGTCTGAACGATCAATGCTTGATTGACAAAGAGATCTTGGTCTTCATTGCCCCAAGGACTGGTTTCATATACTTTGGACGCAAGTGATATTGTACCGATATGTATGGATATCAGAATTCGAGCTCTGCGCAGGTGGTCTCTTTTATCTCCCATATTAGATCCCAAGAGAAGTGCCACATGATATGTACGATTATGAAGGGACATACTGAGATACGAACATATGAAGAATTTCTATAATGCTAAATTTTAATGTTGTATGACATAGGGGATATCCAAGGTACGCTTGTCTTATCTATGGATTTTTTTATTATCCTCCTGTTTCATTGGACTTGATTGACACTTGCATTAAAGGGATTAAGGAATGGTGATTAATTAAAGGAACTCAGGAGGAACCCCAAAAGAACCAATTGAACTATAAAGATAGTCAATGGTTTTTTTACAGCTCTTTACGTTGGAAGGCCACATCACATACGTGTTGCGGCCTTCTTTTTTATAATATGTAGCCGGCTCTACTCTTGTGAAGTTCTATATGCTTTGATGGCACCTAGATAACGCTCCAATTCTTTTTTGACCACAGGGTACAAGAAGAAAAGTCCTATCATATTGGGAAATACCAATCCTAAGATCATCGCATCCGAAAAACCCCATACCGAACTCATATCCGCTGCAGCTCCAATTACCACAAAGACTAGAAACAATAGTTTGTATGTAAGATCAGAAATCTTGCTTTTGCCAAACAAATACATCCAAGACTGTAAACCATAATATGACCATGAGATCATCGTACTCACAGCAAACAGAACAACTGCAATTGTCAAAAACGGCCCCGCAAATGGTATGTATTTGCCAAATGCAGCTGAGGTAATACCAGCACCCTCTAATGATTCTCCATTGATGATAACGGCTCCGGATCCATCTCCTCCATACATAAATTCACCACCACCCGTATTGAAAATAATAATCACTAACGCCGTCATTGTACAGATGACTACTGTATCAATAAATGGCTCTAGGAGCGCAACCAATCCCTCAGATGCCGCATACTTTGTCTTTACCGCAGAGTGAGCAATCGATGCCGATCCAGCACCAGCCTCATTGGAGAATGCCGCTCGCCGAAACCCCGTAATCAGGACTCCCATAAGTCCGCCTAGGCCGGCTTGAGGATTAAAAGCTTGTGTAAATATTTGACCTATAGCATCGCCTAAGAAAGTATAATTTACTCCTAAAATATACAAGCAAGCTAAGATGTACATGAGTGCCATAAATGGCACAATCTTCTCTGTTACCGACGCGATTCTTTTTATGCCTCCGATAATAATGATTCCCACAAAAACCATCAGAATTAATCCAATAATAGTCCTTGCCGCTCCCCCTGTCATGCCAAAAGAGCCGGCAAGTTGCATAGCTGCCTGATTGGACTGAGCAGCATTTCCTCCTCCAAACGAAGCTCCTATACATAAAACCGCAAACACAACAGCCAAAAACTTTCCTAAACTTACAAAACCTCGTTCCTTTAACCCTTTTGTGAGGTAGTACATCGGACCTCCATACACGGTTCCGTCCGGACCAATATCACGATACTTCACACCAAGTGTACATTCGACAAACTTGGTGGACATCCCCAAAAGACCACAGAGAATCATCCAGAATGTCGCTCCCGGACCACCTATGGCAATCGCCAAAGCTACACCAGCTATATTGCCATTGCCCACCGTACCCGAAACTGCCGTTGCCAATGCTTGAAAGTGTGAAACCTCACCCTCATGACTTTCATCTCTAATTGTATCTACTATATCTCCATCTGCAACGTTTACCTCTGCTTTCTCTACAACTCCATGACCCTCTACTTCGTCATAGTGACCTCTGACCACACTTATTGCCAGCGGAAACTTTACGATGTTGATAAAACCAAAGTATATCGTAAAAAACAACGCTCCACATACCAGTAGTATAATGATCGTTGGAATATCTGTGAACGGAAAATTGTGTAGTATAATCCCCAAAAATCCATCCGCTATGGGGGTAAACCACTCATTGATTCTTTCGTCCAATCCCTGCTCCTGAGAAGAAGCCAAGAAAGGCATTGTTAATAGTCCTGTGGTCACCCACAACAATCTCATTACTCTACTTTTGTTCATATACATTTTATTTTCGTGGCGGGAAGATAATAAGAATGATGATATATAACACGTCATTACTCTTCCTAAGAAGTTATGTAATACTTACCAATGATACTATGCGCAGTACCAGCAATAAAATATGACCAAAACTTAACATAATATATAGTGTTTATTATTACTCGTTGTGATTTTTGCATCTTACCTTTATATACCGACTCGTAGAAGTGATTTAAAACTAAAACTATTGGGTTTGCTACTGAGAATCTCCCGAAAGGAGTGCTTCAATAGTATATCCTCAAGAACTAATACCAACTCGTTGATTTACAAGTACTTTTGTTTACTTGCTACCATGATTTGCAAGCAAATAAAAAGGCATCATATCTCTATGATATGGACGTATTGAGACGCATCTACCCCAATGAAGTGACATACTATCTTTGTATTGCATAATGATTGATTATAGACCCGTACTCAACACATATTTTATTGTAACCTAATTTTTCTCATATGAGCTTTACAGCAAAATTTATCTTTTGTTATTTACTTATTGGATTGATCTGTCTATCCTGTGAGAAACCTAAAAAAGCAACACCAACCGATGGCCTATTGGTAAAAATAGATCATAGCAGTGGGGATGACTTTTACTACGATGTCGGTGAAGAGAGAACTTATTTTGCTCCTTATCCCTTCAATCATGCCACCATAAGTTTCAATGGTCAAACATATGAAATGATCATACTATCTAAGAAAGTAACGCGTGGCAAGACAATCAAGATCAGGCCGATAGCACAATTTACGCTAAGTGATCCGGATCGGGGAGATTCTTTTGTCCTTGTAGCCGTACCCACAGAGATGGATTTGCAAATCACACAGATCAAAGATTACTACGAAATGACAGTTAAGCAATTTTATTTTAAACAAATGGTTCAGTATTGGTATTCTAATCGGTATGGATTGAATGGCACTGTCGTAAAAGGCTGGGAGCCTGTCAGCCTAATGGATTTTACAGAACAATAGATATGACCGCTCCGTCTGTTACACGTTCAGGGATTAGCAAGATGTTGTGCCTGCAACGCAATGCCCCTCAATTGTCCCGATTATCAATCCCAAATCAAGATCTTCAGTTCAGCTATACACAGGATATAAGCACTATCTCGGAGATTTGGGACAGGCATGTACCCAATGAAAAATTTGCCCAAAGTAGTTATCTCAAAGCCTTAGATCTATCTAATCCGGATCATCTTTCCAATATATATATTGTAATTTCCGATCGCCAAGAGAATGTTGTGGGTGTCTTGTTGTTGCAACATGCCGTGTTGGATTTTTCGCGAAGTTTTAAATATGAAAACTATTCGACCGATCATTCATTCTGGTCGAGGTTGTGGCAGAGGTTTAGACAAGTTTCTGTGTCTTGGGTACGATTCAGAATGATGGTGGTCGGCAATCTATACCTCACCGGACAATACGGCATACATCTTTCGGGCAGTATGTCCGATAGATTTGACGTTGTTCAAGGTATAATGCAAAGGCTAAAAAAGGAGTTCTGTAGGACTTCATTAAGATTCAGCGGTATATTGTATAAGGATTATTTTGTTACAGAGGCATTAGAGAATCCTTCTGCCGGGAGACTATTAGTCCTTGAGCCGGATCCCAATATGATTTTACCATTGCGATCGTCATGGACAAATTTTGAAGATTATCTCAAGGATATGAAGTCCAAATATCGTATTCGCTTGAAAAGCGCTCGAAAAAAATTCAGTGGGGTCACCCGAAAGACCTTGACAACAGCAGATATTCAATACTACAATGATCGGCTCTATGAATTGTATGAAAAAATACTCAACGGATCGGGATTTGTATTGGCCAAAGGAAAGCAAAACTACTTCAAAACCCTACGAAAAGAATTGGGCAACTCCTACCAGATAATTGGATATTTCATCGGGGATCACTTGGTGGGTTTTTACTCATGGATATTAGAAGAGGACAAATTAGATACGCACTTTATAGGTATTGAGCCCTCCTTAAATACAAAACATCAATTGTATCTCAACATTCTACTAGATCTTGTGTCTGACGGAATCGAGAACAAGGCAAGACGTATATTCTTCTTCAGAACAGCATTGGAAATCAAGAGCTCGATCGGAGCCATACCGTATCGTATGGTTTGTTATTTTTGTCATACCAGTTATCTTATCAACAGTTTGCTTCCCATGGCCTTTAAGTATTTTGTTCCCAAGCAGTCTTGGACGCAGCGTCATCCTTTTAAAGAACCGCTATAAATATATAAGGCCATCCTAAGAGGTGTTATGATTTCTTGGCATGCCTACTGACAAAGATACTTTCTTGGATTTCATGATATTTCTCCAACCTTTGGATTTCGTCTTTGGTAAAATACGGACTGGAGCTCAAGTCTAAATCTATAACTTTATAACGGTTGATCTGCAACCAAAGAGAGGCCAACAAGATCATCAATACAATAATGCTGGCGGCGACTTTCAGCTTTGATCCCCAATGCCAGCCATCTTTCTTTGGTGCGTCATATTCTAAACGTCTTTCCAAGCGATGCCAGAGTTCTTTGCGCAGCGGTATCGGTTGTTGCGTCACTCCGCTCGCTATAATATCGTCTATACTTTTCTTCATCTTAATGGATTATTTTTACTTAACAATTCATACTTATGCGATTCTGCTACGATTATATTTTTTTTTAATAACATTTTGCAGTTTTCGGCGACCAAGTAGGAGTTGAGACTTGGAAGTATTGATACTAATGCCGAGCATTTCAGCGATTTCTCTGTGTTTGTATCCTTCTATGACATAGAGATTAAAAACGGTACGATATCCTTCCGGCAACTGATTTAGCAAATCCAGAATTTCTTCATATTCCAACTGATAATCCCACTCGATCATCGGCTCATCGGTGATTTTGTCCAAAGAAACTGTCAAGAACTGAGATTTCCTCTTGCGTAGCTCCATGAGACATTCATTGATAACAATTCTTTTTAACCATCCTTCAAAACTCCCGTTACCCTTAAAAGTGTCAACCTTGCTGAAAATTTTGTAAAAGGCTTGCACCAAAATATCTTCAGCTGTCTCCACCTGCTTTAAATAACGCAGACATATGGACATCATCAAGGGAGCATATTGACGCCACAATTGATTTTGTGCCTTGCGGTCATTTCGCTGACATCGTTCAATCAATTGTACTTCGTTCATCCGCCGCTATGGTTTATTGCTAGTCTCCGGAGATATTGTTTACTAAAATGTTACTATTCAGGTAGGCGTCATTTTGGCTAAAAAAAACACTTTCCCCGTCATATTTTCACTATTTTATTCGCCGTAGCGCTGCTATGTCTCAAAAAATAAGCGTCATCTGACGAAAAAATTGCCTTTTTCTATCTCAAAAGCACCCTCCTGAATAGTAACACTAAAATACTTAGTTCTGAAATATCTTGCCATTAACTTTCAAAAATATACTTGCCTATATAATAGTAGATGATCTATAACCCCTAAATGGTGTATCAAAGGTGAGGTCTTTTCATAAAGAAACTCAATATCCGTTGTTATCATAGCTACTCACCTGCCATCGCGTCCAATCCAGATACCTCTTCGGTCTCTTCAATACCATAAATGATAACAACAATATTAAATGGACAGTCGCAACGATTTTAACTATACCTCTCAAAATACACACTTCCTTGAAAGTAGCCTTACTTTTGTGACAGAAGAAGGCTACCACTCAGTAGAATAGCGGGATAAAACAAACAAAAGAGGATCGACATTTCGGATTCATCCTACATTAATCGTTCATTATGAATTCTATCAGAGGACATTATATTGACATCTACAATCGACGTACGTATAGCGCAGAAGTCACCATACACGATGGATGTATTCACTCTATCAACGCGATTACAGAGTCTGTCCCACAACAATATATCTTGCCGGGATTTATCGATGCACATATCCATATCGAAAGTTCGATGCTCGTCCCATACGAATTTGCGCGTATCGCATTGAAGCATGGTACTGTTACCACGGTTTCGGATCCTCATGAGATTGCCAATGTCATGGGGGTGCAAGGCATACAATACATGATCGATAATGCGCGTGATGCACTTTTGAAATTTCACTTCGGTGCACCAAGTTGTGTTCCCGCTACATCTTTTGAAACAGCCGGTGCAAATATTGATCCCCCTCAAATCAAAGAACTCCTTGCCTCCGAGGATATCTTCTATCTCGCAGAGATGATGAACTATCCCGGGGTACTCAATCAAGATCCTGATGTCATAAAGAAGATAGAATATGCCAGACTAGCTAACAAACCGATAGACGGCCATGCTCCGGGACTCCGTGGGACACAAGCTCGAGAGTATGTCAGCGCCGGTATAACAACCGACCACGAATGCTATACCTTGGATGAAGCTCTCGACAAACTCAAATTTGGCATGAAAATCATCATCCGCGAAGGTAGCGCTGCAAAAAACTTTAACGCTTTGCATCCGCTGATTGCCTCCCACACAGATCGTATTATGTTCTGTAGTGACGACAAACATCCCGATGATCTGATCGAAGGACACATCAATGAATTGGTAGTACGATCCTTGCAATTGGGATATGATCTATACGACATCCTTCAGATCGCCTGTATCAATCCCATAGGACATTACAATCTTACAACGGGCAGCTTGAGAGTCGGAGACCCCGCAGATTTTATCACGGTGCGGGATACCGAAAATTTTGAAGTGATTTCTACATACATCAATGGCCGTTGTGTTATGCATAATCATCAGACTGAACTGCCACAAAAAGTACATCCCATCATGAATCAATTTAACATCAAGAAAACGACCCGGGATGACTTTATCATCAAAAACAACACTTCACAAGTACCTGTTATCCAAGCGATTGATGGTGCCTTGATCACTGAAAAATTTAATTGGATTCATGGTCAAAAAGCGGAAACTCTTCACTCGAATTCTCGTCAGGATATATTAAAAATCGCTGTCATCAACCGCTATCGTCCTGCTCCCGTTGCACTTGGATTTATCAAGGGATTTGGGATTCAATCGGGAGCCATAGCAAGTACTGTGGCCCATGACTCTCACAACATCATTGCAGTCGGCGTTGATGACGCGGATATATCCGCAGCAGTCAATCTACTTGTAAAATCCAAAGGAGGATTGTCAGCCGTACGCAACAACCATAGTATCACAATTGCCTTGCCGATCGCCGGATTGATGAGCGACCAAAGCGGTCAAGAAATAGGACAACAATATGCCACTATCGATCAATATGCAAAAGACATGGGCTGTACCCTTACAGCGCCGTATATGACCTTGTCGTTTATGGCACTTCTCGTCATTCCCAAGATAAAGATCAGCGATCTGGGTATGTTTGACGCTGAAACTTTTACATTTTATACATCGACTCAGTGATAGTGCTCTTGAAAAATGAGCCCTCTCCGCTGCGTGACTATTTTATCAAAATAGATGTTACTATTCAGGTAGGCGTCATTTTGGCTAAAAAAAACACTTTCCCCGTCATATTTCCGCTATTTTTTCTGCCGTAGCGCTGCTATGCTTCAAAAGCACCCTCCTGAATAGTAACAAATAGATTAATCTGAAGGAGATTTTACTTTTCGAAATAGTGAGCGCTCATGTATTGATCGTTGGCAAGTGAAGACTGATGCAATTGCAGTTGAATACAAAGCCAGCCACCCTTCTGTTGCGTTGACAAATGGCGGAAGCCCACTTGTTCAAAGGTCGTAAGAATCGTTGTTTCATCGCCTTCCAATATACCTGAAAGTAAAACAACCCCACGATCTTTAAGCATAGTTGACATTTGATATGCACAATCTATCAGCACGTTTCTATTGATATTGGCCAGAATAAAATCGTAGCGATATGCCTTCAATAGATCGAGCTCACCGGTAAAAAGTTTTATGCGCGTAGCACTATTCAATTGGAGACATTTTTTAGCACAATCGATGGCTTGAGGATCGTTGTCGATGGCATCTACTGATGTCGCACCAAGCATCTCCGCCACAATGGCCAGCAGTCCAGTACCACATCCAAAATCCAAGACAGTGGTTTCGGTAAAATCCATGGATTTCATATTTTCGATCATCTGATAAGTGGTTTCGTGATGTCCTGTACCAAAAGCCATCTCGGGATCTATCGTAACGATGAGTGGTGTATCAAACTCAGCCTTGTGAAAAGTCGCTTTTATCGCGCAAAACCCAGGAATCACTATCGGTTTAAAGGAAGATTCCCATACCTGATTCCAGTTCTGATTTGGCAAGTTGATCAATTTAAAATCTTCAACTCCGATACCATCGAGCCTATCCGAAATATGTGATTGTGCTCGCATGAGAAAATCAACGTCTTCATGAAACAGATACAAACTGTGCTCTGCTTCATGGATTGCTTCTACCCCAAAGGAATCTAGCAAGGCTATGGTGATATCCCTTCTTTGTGCTGACAAATTATCAATAGAGAGCTTATAAACAACCTCCGGATTATCCATAAATCTCTTTCTTGGCAGCCTTTAGGGTATTTAGCAGCAGAGAAGTTACGGTCATCGGACCGACACCGCCCGGCACGGGAGTAATAAAGGAAGTTTTGGGTGCTACATGCTCAAAATCCACATCACCTACGAGGCGATATCCACGCTTTCTGGACGCATCATCAACTCGATTGATGCCAACATCAATGACCACTGCACCTTTCTTAATCATATCTGCTGTCACAAAATGAGCCCTACCGATAGCTGCGATCACAATATCCGCACTGAGGATTTCATCAGCGACATTCTTGGTACGGCTATGCACGATTGTCACTGTACAATTGCCGGTATCTCTTTTTTGGCTCATGAGAATCCCCATAGGCATCCCGACAATATTGCTTCTCCCTACCACAACGCATTTTTTTCCACTAGTCTCGATGCTATAGTGCTTAAGCATATGCAATATCCCTTGCGGTGTAGCAGGAAGGTATGCCGGAAGCCCGAGTGTCATTCTACCAAAATTCATTGGATGAAAACCATCGACGTCCTTCTTGGGATCAATAGCCAAATTGATCTTGTCCGGATCAATGTGCCCGGGCAATGGAAGTTGAACGATATAGCCATCGATGGATACATCTTCATTCAAATCTCTGACAATATCGAGAAGCTCTGCCTCACTGATCGATTGATCTTTCTTTATGAGGGTAGATTCAAAACCCACCTCCTCACAAGATCTAACTTTACTTCGCACGTAGGATTGGCTCGCAGGGTTATCCCCTACCAACACTGCTGCCAAATGGGGAACTTTATACCCTTGTTGTTTAAGCGACTCAACTTCCTTAGCGATATCTGCCTTTACTAACGCTGAGAGCTTTTTTCCATCGATTAAGGTCATACAAATATATATTTCTAGAGCTTGAATTTGCTATCGTGTCAATGATTCGCCACATTTGTGAAAATCAAAAAATAAAGTTTCAAAAATAAGCCTATACTTGAAGGCGTTATCATGAAATTCTTCTTTTTTTTTCATCTAATCTATAAAAATTGAAACTAGTAAAATTGTTCATCATCTTGCTAACGGTATCACTTTTTACCAATTGCAGTACCGGAAAAAGTAGTTCAACGGCTTCTCCCAAAAGCGAACTTACGATAGCATTTGGATCCTGTAACCGTCAGTTGGAAACTCAACCCATATGGAAATCCGTATCTAAAAACAAACCGGATCTATGGATTTGGTTAGGAGATATCGTATATAGCGATACGGAGGATATGGGAAAGATGAAGCAGGACTATGATACCCAAAAGCACCATCCGGACTATGCTCCATTTGCCCAAGAAACCAAGATTCTGGGAATCTGGGATGACCATGATTACGGAATCAATAATGGTGGAAAAGAGTATCCAAAAAAAGACTCCAGCAAGTTGTTGTTATTTGATTTTTTAGATCTCCTTCAAGACAGCATAAATATGGCACATGATGGAGCTTATCAATCGCATACAGTAAGCAGTGGCAATCTGAAAATAAAAATACTCTTGCTGGATACCCGTTATTTTAGAGATACTCCGCATACAACAAGAGCTTCAATCCTAGGACAGAAACAATGGCAATGGCTCGTGGGTGAATTACGGGAAAATGATGCAGATGTCCATATTTTAGCTAGTGGCGTGCAGATACTCCCCGAAGAACATGAATTTGAGAAATGGGCAAATTTTGGAACAGATAGAACTAGACTTTTACAGATATTGGACATTATGGAGGTCAACAACCCGATATTGTTGTCCGGAGATAGACACCTTGCAGAGGTGTCTTTGGCTCCATTCCCTCAGTCCGGCAGGCCGATTGTTGAGATTACATCCAGTGGTTTGACACACGCATACACTGATTTTACGAGTGAGGCCAACCAATATCGTATCGGACAGGTCTATGCTGACAAAAATTTCGGTTTGCTAAAAATCAACAAACAGGCTAATACTGTCAACTATACAATAGAAATACGTACTGAATCCAATAAAAAAGTTGCTTCCGTAGATTCCGACGAATTGAGTTTAATCCTCAAGCAAAGAGGAGCTAAATCAAAATCCGGTACATCTAAATAAAAGTTACTATTCAGGTAGGCGTCATTTTGGCTAAAAAAAACACTTTCCCCGTCATATTTCCGCTATTTTTTTCGCCGTAGCGCTGCTATACCTCAAAAAACAAGCATCATCTGACGAAAAAATTGCCTTTTTTTATCTCAAAAGCACCCTCCTGAATAGAAACAAATAAAAAGGAAATAACTATGCTTATGGCATGTTATACGGATTCTCAAATACATACTTGACTATATCCGATTCAATGAGGAAAGTGTATTCACGTCTATTTGGATTATGAGTTTATAACAAAGATTAAGTTGTATTTATCACTTGATATGGAAGGGATAACCACCAAGGTGAACAATTTAGCGTAATCTTGCATTTTTTTGTGCAGTACTTACCGCGACCAATATGTATAGAAAGTATCCTTTACCATTTAGGGAGATTCCTCAACTCTCAAGCCGTGATGTTGATTATCAATCCCAATCCCCTAGGCTCTCACCGTTTTACAAGCACCCTGTTGCGTTGGAAGCCTTCGAGAATGTCGTCAAAAATCGAAAATCTTTTGACACGCCGAGACAATTACTTTACAACAGTCTCAAAGCACAATACGATACTCTGCCGATCTCGGCAAAAACGAGCGACCACATTGAGCTTCTACGTCAAGACAATACCTTTACGGTAGTCACCGCACACCAACCCTCCTTACTCACCGGGCCGCTATACTATATTTATAAGATATGTAGCGTCATCGCTCTATGCAAACAACTTAATACTCACTATCAAGACTTCCGCACCGTCCCCGTATTTATTATCGGAGGTGAAGATCACGACTTTGAAGAGATCGCTACATTGCATTTGTTTAATCGCGATTTCACCTGGACGACAGATCAAAAAGGCGCTACCGGACGTATGACGCTCGAAGGCCTACAAGAAGTCATCCGGCAAGTACAAGACACATTTGGCAATCTTCCCTTTGCGGAAAATATGAAACAAATCATTGACGAGGCATTGGACGCTGCCAAAAATTATGGTGACTTTATGATCCGTCTGACCAATGCCATATTTGCCGAATATGGACTAATTATATTGAATATGGACAATGAGGTGCTCAAAACTCAGCTCCTCCCTTACATCATCCGGGACCTCAAGAATGAAGAATCCCAAAAGTATGTACAACAAGATCAAAATGAATTGCTCGCTCAAGGATACAAACCACAAGCACACGCCCGTCAGGTCAATTTCTTCTGGCATGGTGACGATAGATACAGAGTGATCAAAGAAGATGACAATCGATACCGCATCAATGATCAAGATTTTACCCGGACTGCCCTCATCGACAATATATCTAAGCGACCATCCTCTATCAGTCCCAATGTGATCCTCAGACCGGTATATCAGGAGATCGTCCTACCCAATCTCGCGTACATAGGCGGAGGTGGAGAATTGGCCTATTGGATGGAACGCAAATCGCTTTTTGAGGCTTGGGACATCCCTTTTCCAATGCTCATCAGAAGAGACAGCGTTCTCATTATAGATCAGAAAAACGCCAAGTTTCTCAAAGACAATAAAATCAATTTTGCGGATTTGTTTGATAGAGAAGAACAACTCATTGCACGATTCACTCGCCAGCAATCAGGCGATGATTTTAATCTGGATCACATGAAATCTTCCATCCGGCAAATATTTGATGGTATCAAAGTTCAGGCCGAAGAACAAGACAAAACCCTTGGCAAGCTAGTCCTCGCGGAAGCTAGCAAATCACTCAAATCCATCGATATGATTGAACATAAAATGCTCAAAGCAGCCAAACAACGCAATGAAGTCAACAATCGACGACTACTCAAACTTAAACAACGTCTCTTTCCTTCCAACAACGGACTCCAAGAACGCTACAACAACTTCATACCCTATTACCTCAAATATGGAAGTGCTTGGCTCGACCAACTGATAAAACAACTGGATCCACTGGATAAATCCTTTAAAATACTCATAGAAGAATCCCACTAAATCACGACCTCCCCTACCTTACTTTCACAACGAAACAGAGATTCACTTGGATGGCGCTTACAGGACGCACCTGCGGAGCTTAAAAATGATGACCCAACTCATTGTTACTATCAGGGCGCTCCCTTGGAGCTTTTGGATATCCGCTCAAGCAACAACTCCGACAAATCCACAACCCCACAACTCCACAAATCAACAACCCCAACAAATCAACAACCCACAACTCCCATAAACCACCATGATTTGTGATTTACAAAAGTAATAGTATCTTTACATATTATATATTTTTATTATGTGTAAATCTCTACATTACAAGCACTTGTTTCTATCTATCGGCACACTTCTGGCGATAAGCCTACAAGGGCAGCAATCATCTCCCATTCATGCCGACCGATCCCTTGATTACGAGATGGCTATCGAAGAGGATCTCTATGCCATGATTCTGTCCAACAAAGATCTATATGGTCACGTTGATCAGGATTTTTCCATCCAAACAGATGCCATAGTCAGCCTTCTTCACACCAGATATCCCGAATTGTCATACATGATAGAGAGCACGCCCACAAATATTTTGAATCAGCCGGAGATCTCAGATCTACTCCTCCAACTGTTGAAGGAGGAAACGGCCAATGGCATCGCGGATCAACAAAGTGTCGCTTGGCATAAGGTACAAGACCTAGATCTGAACCAACAAGAAACCGCGACACTTGAGTTTCTGTATGGATATGAGCTCTTCAAGAAAAAAAGATTTGAACAAGCACGCCAGAAATTGAACCGCTTAGGTAAGTTGCGTAAAGGTCCGTACGAGTATGCCCTGTATTATGAAGGCCTCTCATCGATGATGCTCAAGGACTATACACATGCCATCACGTCTTTAAAGGCCATAGGCAAGAATAAAATCCTAATAAAGCATACCCCTTACTATCTTGCTGCGGCCCACTACGGTCTAAAAGACTATACTCTAATACTCAAATACTATGCTCCTCGCATCGATGACAATATGCTATATAATATTTCCGGTATTTGCAAAATCGTCGCATATGCACAGTACCACCTTGGTCACTATCAAGACGTGATAGCCTCTATGTCAGTACTTCAAAAATACCGATCATTGTCTGAAGAAGAGTTGTACATTCTGGGCAAGGCACATCAGAGCGCAGGTCATGAGCATCAAGCACTTGAAATATTGGCTCAAATCAGTGAAAAACCACAAAGTGCCTCCATCGGACAATCCGCTACGCTCGAATATGCCCTCAACTTGAGCCGCGCAGGACACTACGATCAAGCCATACGCTCATACCAAAAAGCAATCGATCAAGGCACCAACAATCCCAATCAAGTGCAATACAATATAGCTGTTCTACTGGCCAAATCAGGAAACTATATAGAAAGTGCCCATCAGGCGCTCGAATTGCTCCATACAAGTGTAGCGTCCAAAACAAGGAACTTGCTCACGCAATATCTCAATCATATTGAAGATAGTGATTTGTATCTACAGGTGATAGATGCCATTGAGGGTCAAGAGCCAAACAATCATCAGATAAAAACTTCATTGTATCAAAAAGCATTGCTGGCGTTGAAATCCGGAAATATAGAAAAAGCAAAATTCTATTTTGGCAAACTATCTGACTTAGATCCACTTATTGAAAAGAGAGGTGCGGTAGCCGGGTGGATGGGTATCATGGCGTACCACGACAAAAAATATAATAAATCTAAAAAATACTTGCATAGTTTTCTAAAAAGTCAACCTCCAAATATAGAGGACAACACTCAAAATGATCGGCAACTCAATTTTTACGCACAATATTACTTAGCTTATAGTTACTTCAAACTCAAAGATCACAAAAAGGCATTGGGATACTATTCCAAGGCTCTCACCGCGACAATCAATGACGTTGATATAGAATTGCTTGAAGATTTACATCTCAGAATCGCAGACAATTACTTCCTGCTCAACAATTATAATCAAGCGATCAAGGCTTATCTTCAAGCCGAACAACTCAACGCTAGTCATGCATCCTATGCCACTTGGCAACGATCAGTAATACTTGAGTTGCAAAACAAACCTTACGATCAGATTCTTCTCCTCGAATCCATAATAGACAATTCATCACAAGACCCATTTTATAACAAGGCTGTTTATAGTATTGCCAACACCTTGTTCGCTCTAGGCAAATACGATAAAGCCTCCTCATTTTATATACATCTTAAAGAATCCGATGCGCCTCTCCCCCTAAAAGAGAAAGCCACCATTCAATTGGGTCTAATCAGTGTCAATGCAGGTGTTTATGACAAGGCTAAACACTATTATAATGACATATTGAAAACTTCCGACGATCCGGAAATACGTAGGCAAGCTCAGATTGGGTTAAAAGAAATTTACGCAAATTTTACCGGTGATACTGATGCCTATATTAAAGTAATAAAAGAAGAAGTAAATGGTAACGTTCCCAAGGTAGATTCTATATTGTTCGATCTCGCTATCAACAACTATGAATTGAACAAATACGAAAAAGCCATTGAACAATGGAACAAATTGTTGAAGGAATATCCTACAAGTCCGCTTAAAATCAAGTCATTCTATCATCTAGGATTGGCACAACAAAAAAAGAAACAATTCCACCAAGCAATGACATCATTGCGCAAGGCAATTCATGCAAATCAACAACCATGGTTGGGATTAGCATTTGACAATCTCCAATCCATCACCATTGATAGTCTTAATGATGACGCTACTTTCTTGCAAATATTAAGTGAAAGAAAACATCTCGAACCCGGATTCCGACCTGATGGCTCTACATTATCAAAAGCCATCAACAGTGCTCTCAGATTGAAAGAACACAGTATGGCAATACAATATTTTGATCAGTTGTACAGAGATTCCGACCTCCCTAAGTCCATCAAACACAAAAAACTAAATGAATTGACACAACAATTTATGGTTGATAAAAAGTGGTCACTAATCACAAAGATTTATAATTTGGATGCGGTTAGCGAATACGTACTTACACAACCCAAATATATATACTATCAAAGCCTCAGTCTTATGAATCAGAATAAAGACTCTGAGGCGTTGACCAATATTGCCGGCAACTATGACATTCTACTGAATGATCCGGCTTGGCTCGCCAAAAGCATCATCCTGATGGCTGATATTTACGTTTTACAAAAAGATACGGATAGCGCTATAGCAGCTCTACAAGCGCTCGTAGAAACCAAAAGCCAAGTACCTCCTTCGCTGATAAAAATGGCTAAGAACAGACTCAATCTCATCAAACCCAACAATTGAAGCAGTCACACGATACAAACGTCGAAATCAAAAAACGAATCGCATCAATACCAATGTAAATATATGGAATGTAACCAATTTAGAAATGTCATTTGGAGTCAATATAATTTATATCAAAATAAGAAATATAATGATTAGGTTTATCTGCGTAATACTCTCTGTAAGTTCTATACACTCAATACAAGCACAATCCGAAGTCAATAAAGATCGTGAGATACGCGTCCATAAAGATTACAACAATGAGATTTACAAACCTCAACCTGTTTTTGATTTCAATCAAATAGTGGTTGCTCCTACGGAGCCGAACAATATAAACATAGATTCTATATCTGCTGTAAATCAATTCAATCCACCTATTGATATTACGATTCAACCCTTGTCATTTCGTACAGATGATCAAGATGATGGTTACAATGGGATGGTAAAAATAGACCGTGGCACACTGAACCCCCTTCATGCTCAAGGAGATTATACTTACACCAGACCCAATTATTATTCGGTGTGGGCCAGTGCTCAATACGATCACTGGAAGAGTGCTCTTATCCCCGACAAGTACCAAAGTGACATAAAAGGAAAAATTGGTTTTAAATACTATATCACTCATGAGATTCAATCTAAGATCGACTTTAGATACACGAATCGCAAATATGGAATTTATGGCAACCAAAACAAGGAAAGCCAAGCCAACAACAGATTCAATCAATATCAAAATATTGGAGCCAAACTGCTTCTGGCTACTTTTAGAACGATGCCAAAAAGAGTAAATTTTTCAATTGTTGCGGACATCAACAATTGGTCTTATAAAGAAGATCAAAAAGAAAATAACTATAATGTACAAGGTAATATTCGATACCGGCCAAAGTCCAATATAAGTATTCGTTTAACTCCCCAAATATCGTATTCAGCCAGCGATACTTATAGCAATAATCAGTACTTTAAAAATACTTTGTCCATTCAATCAGATCATAAGAATAGCAATATATCTGTGGGCATATCGGCAAGTAGATTCAATCAGAATTGGGTGATTTGGCCCGAAATCACCACAACTTGGAAGCCGAGCACAAGGATGAATATACTCATGTCCTCTACTCATACAGTAGATATTCAAGGAGCACAATATCTAACTGATCAGAATCCCTACATTGACACGAGATCATTGGTACAATGGATCAACAATAACGAAAGAGTTAAAAATATCAGGAGCGATAAGAGTACATCCATCAAGTCAACCCACACCTTGACTGATGCATTGACTTTTCATGCAATTTTGAATCACCACATAGTCACCGGAGCGTCTAACTACGCTACCATTAATGCGGATCAATTGTTGGAATATACAATTGTAAATTACAATTTGTTTTCTACGGACTTTGGCGCACAATATGAGCTTTTAGAAAACATGGTTCAGAGTGGATTAAGTATAACCTACAATCAATACTACAATCAAAGTGCTCCATTGATACACAAACCAAAGTGGTTATTTTCGCCATTTGTCAAAGGTCAACTACTCAACAATAAGCTCGTATTAACACTAAGAGGCTATGTCAACAGTCCTCAAATGCTGAGCAAAGTCGGCACTTCAGAAGTTTATTCCACATGGCGAAAAAACTTCTCTTTCAATACTCGGTATCAAATACTAAATCGTGCTTCCTTATATCTAGATATTGACAATGTTCTCAGTGATTCATATTCTTTCTGGAATGGATATGACAATTTTGGTAGAAACGTATCAGGAGGTATATTGGTTAAGTTTTAGGATAACGGAGGCAGTCAGCATGTGTGTATAACATACTGACCTTTATCAGCTGGCAATGTGTGGTGGAGAGGTGTTGATTTGTATCGCTCATCAAGGGAGACTCTATATGAGGAGTTCTTAAACATATGAGGACAGAGGCTTACCGGATCAACATCCTCGTTTTATACAATTTTGTTATACACACGTCAGTATTTCTCCTCGGTTAAGTAATATTTGGTATATTTCCACACATGGTGTCAAATCAGATAGTCCAAGAAGTGACTAAAAACTGATTCCCCTGCGTTGGTATCCTTTTTCGGATTTAAAGACTTCCAATGTAGCGGTCACATCTACCTTTTTGATCAGGTAGATATATCGTGAACCTTCTCTGAACCCTTCAGTCCCAAGTCTCAAATTTTGCTGTTTGATAACCTCGTAGCAATATTGTCTTACGCGGCGTGCATTGCCAAAATGTTTGTCTCGACGCAGATGTTCCGACGCGAGTTGCTCATGAAGCAATTGAAGCGCGGAGGAAGAAATCTTGTAACCTTCTCTCTGAATAAAGGACAGGGCTATGTCCCTCAATTGTTCGGAACTAAAATCCGGAAATGTAAGGTAGTGATCAAATCTTGATTTTAGTCCGGGATTGCCGGATAAGAACTGCTCCATTTCCGCGGGATATCCGGCAACAAAGACATAAAAGTCACCCCGCTTGTCTTCCATTAATTTGAGTAGTGTTTGAATAGCTTCATCGCCAAAGTCATTGGAGGAGCCTACTTTGGTTAAAGCATAAGCTTCATCGATAAACAACACACCACCGAGGGCTGATTCTACGACATCCGTCGTTTTAATAGCTGTCTGACCTACGTAACCTGCCACCAATCCCTGTCGATCAGTCTCAATAATATGACCTTTGCTCAAAACCCCGAGGCTTTTAAAAATTTTTGCAAGAATCCGAGTGACCGTAGTCTTCCCCGTGCCCGGATTACCGACCAAAATAGTGTGCATATTGAGACCTCCGGTCACTTTTACTTTGTTGGACAGTCGATATCGAACGATACGTACAAGTTGATGGATCTTTTCTTTGATTTGATCCAATCCAATGAGCGCATCCAACTCATCAAGGGCTATTTTTAATTGTTCAGAATCGATCTGTATGTTTTCAATTTTTTGATCTTTGTGAGTAGAAATTCGAAGTACATCACGTTGATGTATTCTCTGCAAGGCCTCATCTGTTGGAGTCTTGGTCACGATTTCTTCCATCAGACGAATCCCCATATTGATTTTAGCTTTTTCCAACAGACGCTTGATGTATCTTGCATTGCCAAAATTTTCATTCCGATTACGGAAAGTCTCTTGAATGATGCCCTCAAGAACATCCCGAGCTTTGGGTGTGAGTGTTACATTTAACTCTTTGCATTGTACATCCATAATTTGGTACAATTCCGAGAGCGCATAGTCGGGAAAATGATAGTGATATTTGAATCTTGAACGCAATCCCGGATTGGAGGCGATGAAGCTGTCCATATGCTTGGGATATCCGGCGACAACAACCATGATCTCAGAATCTGGATCCCCCATTTCTTTTACTAAAAGCTCTATTACTTCTTTTCCAAAATCCTTAGTATCATCACCTGCCCTTGCCAAAGAGTAGGCCTCATCTATAAACAACACACCTCCCTTGGCCTTGCGAATGGCTTCTTTCACTTTAGGTGCTGTTTGACCGATATACTCCCCTACCAAATCCACTCGATCTACTTCGTGTACATGTCCTTTGGTCAGCAACCCCATACTGCGATAGATGGCTCCCATCATCCTGGCCACCGTTGTTTTTCCAGTACCCGGATTGCCTGAAAACACACAATGCAACCCCATACGGCTATCCGATTCCAATCCACGATCTACGCGCATCTGTAGAAACCGTATGTATTTAGTGTGCTCGGATATCTGTCTCTTGATCTCCCTCAACCCTACCATCGCATTCAATTGTTTGAATGCCTCTTGACTACTAAGTCCAATACTCGTGTCAGGTATGATCGGATTGTCTGTCTCGCCATCCTGGAAAACAGATATATCCCCTTCAACAAAATCATCACCTATCAGAAAGGTAGATTCGGAAATCAGCTTGTCTTGAAAAACCACTTCAATCGAATAAAGCCCTTTGCGCCAAGATCCTTTAACATTGGAGCCCCAACCGGCTGAAATATGAAGTTCATCATTGCCCTTACTCATTTTCTGGAGTCGAATCACTTCACCTTTCAATTCTCTTCCCTCATTGCAGAATCGTATAAACAGCTCACTATACCACTCGTGATCAGGCAACAGATTGACGACCGTAAGCTCTGCAAAGACATATCTCGTCTCCTTTTGAGAAAACTCAGTATAGTAAATGTGATCATCCGTACGTTCATTGTGATCAAATTCTCCTTCATAAAACCCAATAGATTGAACCTTGAGTGCATGCGATACATCCTTATCACAATGGCTTTTTAAATCTTCAACGTAAAAATATTTAGTTGCAATTTTTTTCTGCTCGATGTACACTTCCCATACATATTTTCCGCATTGCCAAAAACTCCCTTTGTCCTTGTGTCCCCAGCCCTCTCTGATGTAAACCATATGGTCATGCCGGGATACCTGACGATTGATCTGTAGCGTACAAACGTTCTTACGAACCCGCCCCAATTTAATGCACTTGAGGGTTAGATTGACATTCCAAGTCTCTTTTTCAAAGACCTTGTTGATTAAGGCAAGTTCTACGTAGATATAGCTTGTTCGACTTTTTTCAAATACTTGTCTGTATTTCTTCCGATTATGGGCCAACCACTCTGTTGATGCATATATCTTGAGGCTATGGTACTTATATTTTGCTGCAACTTGCTTATTGTCGGATTGTATCAAATCTCAGTTCTTTATGAATAAATAAGTTCTTGTATTGAGCAATAGAGCATAGTGCTATTGATTTCAGATGTGCGACACTCACACGAAGTTCATAACGCTGTGTCCTACTTTATTTGGTATGCATTAAGGATATCGTATCAACTTAAAATTGGCACATCTTCCACAATATTTCTGATGAAAGTAGTTAATATTTGTATCATTTAAGCCACTTTTACATCAATTTTGAACTGAACTGGGATAAGAATTGTTAAGCAGCCCATATGGCAAGAGTTAAATTTAGATTTGAAGATACGTCAATTCCTGAAAAGACGATCGAGGATGTTCCTGTTGGAGACAGCATATTGGATGTTGCCGAAGACAATGATGTCCACTTAAATCACAACTGTGGTGCTGTATGTGCTTGTAGCACATGTCATGTCTATGTCGAAAAAGGCGAAGATGAACTAAAGGAAATTTCGGATCGCGAAGAAGATTTTATTGACCGTGCGATCAATCCGCGACTCGAATCTAGATTGGGCTGTCAATGTGTGATCATTGAATCCTCAGCCGATATCGAGATATTGATTCCGGATCAATCGCAAATCATCGGACACGAACATTAACCTATACCATCGGAATAAAAGTATTATGGCATTTGAAGAAATTAATAACCTTCCATTTGGTTGGAACGATCATGAAGATATCGCCATTGGTCTCTACGAAAAGTTTGGTGATGATTTTGGCGAGAGCGAGATCTATCGCATACGTTTTACCGATCTCCTTGATTGGATTTTATCTCTTCCCAATTGTGAGGGGCTACGCGAAGATTCCAGTGAGGGACACCTAGAGCAAATCCAAGCCAAATGGGTTTACGAATGGAGAGATAATCAATAATGATCGCCCGGTTGATGGCGATTGGTACATTGATACGCCTCCCCAATCTACTAATCCTTGTTGTCGCTGTTTATCTGTATAGTTTTGGGATTCTATACCCCGCTCTGATTTCAGGTCAGATTGTACCCCTTATGGGAAAAAAGGATTTTTGGCTATTCTTGTTTATCATTATCTGCACTAGTGCAGGAGGGTATGTTCTCAATGATATTCTGGATCGAAATACAGATGCCATCAATGACAAAAGACAAGTCATCGGAAGTGCTATCACCTCCAAATTGGCTTGGCTATACTACTTATTTCTGGCACTGGCTCCAATCCCTCTCGTGTACTCTCTTGGTGTCGAATTTGACTCTCAAATATACATGCCGGGGTACTTGGCCGTTGTAGCCATTCTGTTTTTATACAACACCATCTTAAAACGACTGCCCTTGCTAGGAAACATTGTCGTGGCTGCGCTCTGTGCCTTTGTAATACTTCTGCCATATCTCATCGAATACCAAGGTTTGCAACAACTCCAACTATCCAATCAATCCTCCCTGTTACGAGCTACTCATATCACTTGGGTCTTTACCTTATTTACTTTCACCACACACCTCATAAGGGAAATCATCAAAGATGTTGAGGATCTTAAGGGTGATGCCGCAGCAGGATTTTATACCATACCGGTAGTCTTAGGTATTCAACACACTAAAACTCTAATTCTTATTCTTGAAGTCATATTGCTCTTCACCATTCTATATTGGATTGTAAGTTCCGAATATATAGCTCCCTATCGGTTTTGGCATGGGTTGATTTTGATCCCGGTTTTACTTCTGATCATTTACAAAAGCATCCTTGCATCGGATCCCGCTTTTTATACATTGCTCGGCCACCTCCTCAAAGTTCTGATGCTAGCGGGACTAGTCTCTCTATACTTGTTAAGTTTGTAAGATGACTCCCAATCCCTTGTTTGTAGTGTCTCAGAAGCATCGTCTCATACTCGGATCTATGTCACCGCGCCGTGCCGAATTGCTCCAAGGGCTCGGGCTCACTTTTGATGTCTGGGACAGCCAGGCCGATGAAAGTGTCCCCGATCGTATTCTTCCAGAAGACCACCCTGCCTATCTTTCAAAACTAAAAGCCAAGGCCTTGTGCCATACCTTGCAACCGGAGGACATCCTCATTACCGCCGATACCGTTGTCATACACAACGGTGCTATCCTCAATAAACCCGACAATCAGCAAGATGCCATTGATATGCTGCAGGTACTATCCGGATCTAAGCATCAAGTCATCACTGCGGTGACGATCACTACACAGGAAATGACAACGACCAAAGTCGATCGAGCCCTTGTCGAAGTATTGCCACTTTCAAATCAAGAAATTCGATACTACATTGATCAACACCAACCCTGGGACAAAGCGGGTAGTTACGGTATCCAAGAATGGTTTGGCCTAACCAAAATAAAATCCATCCAAGGATCTTACTATACCATCATGGGACTACCGACACATATCGTTTATGATTTGCTTCTATCCATCCTCAGACCTCGTGATCATACACAATTTTAAGCCCCCTCTCTCCCTATCATGAGATAATGGTATCATGTAGCAGTAGATCCCGAGCGGCAACATGCCACTTATCCACGACCTTGTGATCCGAAACCACAAGGACTTCACGATACAATGCTACTGTCGGACATATGTGTCGTGGAATGCCATACACCACTTGCCCTATACTGTATTGAACAGGTTCATGAAATCTCAAAACCAAATGTTCTTCGCTATGACCTATCTGGTCATATAGAGTTGCATCCAAAAGGTGAATCTGTGGAGGGATCCCTTCAGACGCGACGTGCTTATGTCCCAAATCAAAACAGTACGTTCTGTCATCAATTTTGGATATCACTCGAGTAGCTAGGACTGCGGCAAATTCAAACTTATAATCCGGGCACATCGTCCGATATCCATGATCCCAAAAGACAAAGGTTCCCGGACTACAGACTCGATCTCGATGGTGCGCATGAATGCCAAAAGAAGGGCTTCCTCCTACGACTATCTCCACGGCTCGATTCAACTCCAAGTCTTCAATGTACCGGATCGCCCTTTCTATTCCCGCCTCACACAAACGCTTTCTATCCTCGAACCTTGGTGCCCTGATGTGACCGTCATAAAGATGAAAACCCTTTAACTTGATCTCATTTCTCCTCAAAATGTACTTGACCAATGTTATAAATTCACTTCCCGGGCTGACTCCTGTCCTATGCTGACCAACATCTATATCCACATAGACCTCTATGGTACTCTTTTCTTCAGAGGCTTCCACAAGTGCATCAACAGAATTGATATTGTCCACGAGACTTGAAAAAACCGTTTGGGGATACGCCCCCATCAACTGCACCAGTTGGCCAAGCCTAGTCCCGGTGAGTTGGTAAGCGATCAATACATCTTGCATTCCCACACGAGCCATCAGTTCTGCTTCCGCCAGTGTAGCACACTTCACTTTGGTGATGCCCGCATCCAACAACATCCGACCTACTTCAGCCATTTTATGTATTTTGACATGTGGTCTCAGGCGATTGATATCACCCACTATCTTTATAGCTTGTGTGATATTGTGTTTGATACGTTGGGGAAATACTAACAACGCCGGAGTGGAAAGATACCCAAGCGATTCGATGGAATACCACTTCTTCATTTCAATAAAAACTGCGCCTCAATTTCAACAGGAATGTTGTCCGGAAGCGAATCCATACCAACGGCACTTCTCACTCCTATGCCCTTCTCCTCACCCCAAATCTCAGCAAACAATTCGCTACATCCATTGATAATCTCAGGATGACGCTCAAAACCCTTGCTAGCATTGACCATACCCAATACCTTTACAACGCGATCGATACGGTCCAAACTGCCCAAGTTATCTCTAAGGGTAGCCAATATGGCCAAACCAACTTGATGAGCAGCGTTTCTGCCATCGGTCATATCCATATCAAGACCTATCCTCCCGATAATGAGACTTCCATCACTCTGTACGGTGCCATGGCCGGAGACGTAAACCATTTTCCCCACTTTCAAAAAAGGCTTATAAACCCCTATGGGTTTGGGCGGCGGCGGTAGATTGAGATCTAATGCTTGCAATTTTTCTTCAGCTGTCATAGCAAATAAAAAATATTAAGTTATAAAATAATTGAGTGTCAATATACCTATTAATCCCACTACGGATACGATGGTTTCCATGATAGACCAAGTCTTCAATGTATCCATCACCGTCATATTAAAAAACTCCTTGAACAACCAAAACCCCGAATCATTAACATGAGAGAACATCAGACTACCTGCCCCTGTGGCCAATACCATCAGATTGGGTTCAGCTCCCGTAAGTGGAATCAATGGTGCTACAATTCCCGCGCTGGTGAGACCCGCTACAGTGGCAGATCCCACACAGACTCTGATGACTGCTGCTATACCCCAAGCCATCACTAGGGGTGAAAGATCCATACTCGCCAATTTTTGACCGATAAATGCACTTACTTCACTCTCCACAAGAATAGATTTTAGTGCTCCCGCACCTGCGATAATCAACAGAATCATGGCGATTCCCTTAATCGCACTTTCAAGTGATTTGCTTACCTCCGGGATGCTTCGACCTTGAAATGTTCCAAGAGTGAAAATAGACACTAGGATAGATACAATCATCGCCATGACCGGGTCTCCGATAAATCGAATGATGGGCAAAAAGGATGACCCTTCATCTACTACGAGATTCAGTATGGCTCCCGATCCCAACAAAACAACAGGCAACAAAGCCGAAAAAAGACTCAATCCCAATCCCGGCATTTCCGCATCCGTAAATCGCTTGGGATTCATAAACTCCGCTAACGGCTTAGGATTGTAATGCTTCAATGTCTTGGCAAATACAGGCCCTCCTAGGACTATTGCAGGGATCGCAACGATCAAACCATACAGCAGAGTCGTGCCTATGTCTGCTCCAAACTGGCCGACCAATGCCGTAGGTGCAGGATGCGGAGGCAAGTAACCATGCGTTACCGACAATGCCGACAACATCGGCAATCCTATATACAACAACGGCAATCGCGTCGCAGCTGCAATGGTAAAGACCAGTGGTACCAATATGACAAATCCCACCGAATAAAACATTGGAATACCAACAAGAAATCCCGTCAGAACGACAGCCCACTGTATGTATTTACGCGGAAAAAAAGCAATCAAACTGTCTGCAATGCGTTGTGCCGCTCCACTGTCAGCAACTAACTTCCCCAACATCGCTCCGCATCCCAATATAATCACCAAAAACCCCAAGGTGCTTCCAATCCCTTTTTGCAAGGCAGCAGAAACCTCCGATATAGACATTCCGAGACCTAAGCCAATACCGGCAGATACCAAGATAAATGACAGGAACGTATCAAACTTAAAATACCCAATCAAAATCACCAACCCTACGATACCCAATAACACAATTATCAATGACATGAATCGCTATAGATTTAAACGTTTTAAGGTATGCCACAAGATATACTTTAATCCAACAGGTCAGGTCTGCGCTCCTTAGTTCTTTTCAATGCCTGCTCTGCTCGCCATTGAGAGATGCGGGCATCATGACCCGAAAGCAATACAGTGGGTACCTTCCACCCTTTGTACTCCGCAGGTCGTGAATATACAGGCGCCGACAAC
>JAJRXG010000135.1 GCA_024276375.1 Bacteroidota bacterium
CGGATTTAGATGGCTTCATGGTCTGTAGGCTCATAAGCTATCGTGTTAGTCCTGCGGTTTTCATCAATGCTGAATTGGAGAGGTCTTCAGCTTGCATAAATTGTAATAGATTTTGGGAGTCCATATATTTTAGAATGGCGCCTGCTTGAGTCATAGCATGAACAAATGTTGTATCCATTGATGCTATATAAAGGGCTGAATCCAATTTAGATTTTATGGGATCAGGCAATCCGGAAGGTGCACAAATAGATACCCAACCACCGATTACCCAATCTATTCCAGATTCTTGTAAGGTAGGAACTTCAGGAAATTGGTCAAGGCGGGAACTCGCCATAACGGCCAAGGTTTTTACTTGGCCTGCTTGACGAAGCGCATCCACCTCAGCAAGCGAAGCGGTTACGATATCTACTCCGCCTGAAAGGAGTTCTTGAAGCGCGGGGGATGATCCTTGACTTGGAATCCAAGGGACATCAGAAGGAGATAGACCTGCGGCCATTAAGAACCCGATTCTTGCTATATCCCACACACCTCCTCGTGCCGTTCCGGATGCACGCAGTTTGCTTGGTTCTCTTTTGATAGCAGCTAGGAGCTCTGCTATGGTATTCCAAGGCGCACCTTGACGTACTGTGATAGCAGCTGGGTTGTAAAGCATGAGTGCCAATGGTGTGTAATCACCATAGGTCAATTGTGTCAATCCCAGATGATGCAACTGAGTGATCTCTCCGGTCACCGCTCCGAGAGTATATCCATCCGGTTTGGCTTGGGCAAGTGCTAAGTGTCCTATCACGCCGCCGCCACCCGTTCTGTTGACTACATTAATGGATTGCCCCAAGTGTTTTTGCAATGTAGCGGCCATCATACGAGAGGACATATCTGTCATTCCACCCGCGGCCCAAGGGACATATAGCGTTATTGGTTTGCTCGGGTAATGATCGTTTCTTGATTGTTTGTCACCGCAAGCAGATATGATCGCTAAGGTGAGCAAGAGGGTCACAAGGACTGAGAGTTTGTAGATGCTCATCTTCATAGTAACAAATCTAAGGTTTCATTTTTTGTAAGTACAGTGCTATATTGTTTTGATGTATAAAATATGGGTTTTATTTCAACCCGTAGTTCTCTATACGATACTTTTTCTTTTTAATCCATCGTCCATTGATGATTTTATCTATAGATGGGTATCTATCCAATCGATCCCGGCAGTATATGATGGTACAAGTGGAAGCTTCTTATGCGTACTGGGATACCATATGATACTCTTGGGGTCTTGGGCACGCCGATAGAGCAACTTAGTCATCATAGGAGGGATGACTTCGTCTTGATCGGCATTGAGGAGTAGTAACGGTCGAGGGCTAATCTTGTCCACAAAGTTGATTGGATCTATAATGCTGAGGTAGTTGAGCACTTCATCAGAGATCATGGATTGTCCGTACATCAGATTGAAGTTGCCTCCTGCCAGCGCTATGACAGGCACTTTTATACGGGGTTCTACTGCACAAAAGACCGTACCGATCATTCCTCCCAGACTAATACCATAGTAGGCTATTCTGTCGTGGTCAATCTCTGGTCGAGTGAGCAAGTAGTCCACTGATCTTCTCAAGTCAAATACCGTCTGTGCAAACTCTTCGCGTGTTTTATACCTGAATGCGCCCATCAGATCAAAGGGATGGTCAATCCTATGGTCTCTGACGCCGTGATTAGCGATGTCTATCCGAAGTACGGCATAATGGCGTTGTATCATGAGATCATGTCCTGCCTCTATGTAATCTACTGTCTTAGAATCACCAAGCCCATGGAGTAATATGATCACAGGCGATGGATCGGCCTTATCCTTAGGGATAGATAGTAAGCCCCTTACCCGCTCATTGTGTGTACTATAGTAGGATACAGCATAGAGGGAGTAGTCGCTCGTATCCTTGACCAGCCTTGTAGAATCTTCAAGCGGCAACTGAGGATCATAATTATAATAAGTATCAATCGGGAAGGTGTCTGTTCCGCTGTTTTTAAGCCATATGAAACCCAATCCTATAACTAAGAACAAGAATAATGATATGAGAACAAGGTATTTTTTTTTCATTTTTATGGTTTTACTCATTACTGATTTTGCATATTAGTTATTCTCATCTTGCATATAATTCATTGTATTTACAATCCACTTACGGGAGTGTCATTCAATTCAAATAGTAATACCCCTCCATTTCTAATCTCTTGGTGTTTAAACCATCTTCTATTGAGTTGCTTGCCATTCAACCATATGTTTTTAACATAGATATGCGACGGGCTGAAATTTTTTGTTTTAATTTCTAAAACACTGCTATCCATTTGCACTTGAGCATATTCAAACAGAGGAGCACCGAGTTGATAAATATCTGATCCCGCTTGTGGATAGAAGCCCAATGCACTAAATACGTACCACGCAGACAATGTTCCCCCATCATCATTGCCATCCAATCCATGTGCTGTAGTATCGTACTTATTGTCCAGTATCCATCTTACCCACCGTTGAGTTAGGTCGGAGCGGTTCACTTCATTGAATAAGTAGGCGGCATGTATATCCGGTTCATTGCCATGCCAGTAGTAGGAGCCGGGATGCCAAGCGCCCATCGTAGGATCGGAATTAGAAAAAAATGATTCGAGTTCTGCGGTGAAGTATTCTTTGTTTTTGAATAAGGCGATCATGCCCTGTGGATCAAATGCCATCGTGTAGCGCCATTGCAACGCTGTTCCTTCTACATAGTCATCTGTATATTCGTTGTCCCAATCGGTATAGGTTATTTGCAATGGGTCAAACTGGTCAACAAATGTTCCGTTTTTGTTTTTAGGTTGAAAATATTGCGTTTTATCATTCCATAGATTTTTATAATATTGGGCATGATCCTTGAACAATTGGGCATCCTTGGTATGTCCCAATTGTGTTGCGAGACGACTTATGGCATCATCAGCCCAAGCATATTCCATCGTTTTGGATACGGCTTTATCCATCTCATCTGCAGCGCAATATCCTAGCGACAGATAGGATGCAATACCCCTTCTTCCCGATGCCTTTGACGATCGGGGAGTAGGGTGCAAGGCGGTGTTCTTCATGGATTGATAAGCATATTGGATATCATAGTCGCGTATGCCTTTGAGGTATGACTCTGTTATTACAATGTCAGCGGGGCTGCCCAGCATAGATCCTGTATATCCATTGCCGGCAGGCCATCTCGGAAGGGATCCTCCTTGTTGACTCATTTTGATCAGCGAGACAATCATGTCTCGCTGTTCCCGTCTTGCTATCAGATTGAAGAGAGGATGTAGTGTCCGAAATGTATCCCATAGAGACATATCGGTATAATATTTATAATCTGCTACATTGTGGATCTTATTATCAAATCCCAGATAGCTTCCATTGCTGTCATTAAAAATAGTAGGCATCGAAAAACTTCTGTATAATGCGGTATAAAAGATCGTTTTCTGTTTCTGGGAGGGTGTCTGAATGTGAATGCGAGAGAGTTTTTGTTCCCATGATTGAACGGATCTATTGACAATCGAATCAAAGGGGATGTTGAGTGATTCTATTTTGAGATTCTGGCGGGCGTTTTCGATACTGATATATGATATACCCATTTTGAGGGTTATGGCCGTGGCAGTATCTACCTTTCCAAAATCTATATCTACCATAAGGGAAGAACCTCTTGCAGTATCTATATCTATGCTCGGTATATTATCTTTCCATATGGTTGCATTTGTAATAATTTGATTAAAATTTGCTGAGAAGTAAACTTTGGCACCTCCGTATCTCCGGGCAAACGTACCAAAAGTACGAATGTGTCCTTCTATAATACCCTTATCTCTGTCAATGCATACCAATCCATCCTGATGTCTTGCATCGCCCAATGTGCTACTGATATCAATGACGATATGTCGTTCTAAG
>JAJRXG010000010.1 GCA_024276375.1 Bacteroidota bacterium
ATGCTTACGATAGAGAAAAATCTCCATCGCATGGCTGCCAAAGACTATATCACAAATCAACAAGTCCAAGACAGTCTGTCGCGTATCACAACATATACGGATATATCGACCGCCGTAGGACATTCGGATCTCGTTATCGAGGCAGCCACTGAAAATGAGGCACTCAAACTCAAGATATTTGGCCAAATGGATGCCGCCGCACCAAGCAGTGCCATCCTAGCATCAAATACTTCGAGTATCTCAATCACAAAAATCGCCACCGCAACGCAACGACCCAACCAAGTAATCGGAATGCACTTCTTCAATCCCGTTCCAGTCATGAAACTTGTGGAAGTTATAAGGGGTTATAGCACTTCTGATCTGACGGCACAAGTCATCATGAATCTCTCTGAACAACTGGGCAAAGTACCTGTCGAAGTCAATGATTATCCCGGATTTACAGCCAATCGTATCCTCATGCCCATGATCAATGAAGCCATACAATCTCTACAACACGGAGTGGCAGGAGTCAAAGAGATCGATACGGTTATGAAACTCGGTATGGGTCATCCAATGGGACCATTGCAATTGGCAGATTTTATCGGATTGGATGTCTGTGTAAGCATATGTCAAGTATTGCAACAAGGGTTGGGAGACAACAAGTATGCTCCCAATCCATTGCTCATCAATATGGTCAATGCAGGAAAATTGGGTCGCAAATCGGGAGAAGGCTTTTATGACTACAGCCATAAAGGTAAAGAACCGGTTGTTTCAAAAAACTTTACCTAGTGCCCAAAACTATTTTGATCACATTCATCGGCATATTGTTGTTTCTAATCATTGTTTTTCTTCTGGGTCCTCGTCCCTACTACAAGACTGTCAACAATCGACCCTCGACACAGAAATATGACATAGAGACACTCGATACCACCCTTGCTGCAAGAGAAAAAGTCGTACAGTTTCTCAAGTCCAACAATGAAGCACGCATTATTTGGCGGGACAGCATACATCAACAGACAGAATACAGTATTGTGTATCTTCATGGATTTACTGCGAGTCAAGCAGAAGGAGATCCAACACATATACACGTTGCGAAAAACATAGATGCCAACCTATATCTGCCCAGAATGTCGGGACATGGGATCGATAGCAAGGATGCCATGGTTGATCTCACGCCCGAGCGCATGGTGGAGGATGCCAAAGATGCCGTCGCCATTGGTAAAACCATTGGCAAAAAAGTAATCGTGATGGGATGCTCTACCGGTGCTACATTGGGGATTTACCTCGCCGCAGGAGATCCTCACATTACAACTCTTCTGCTGCTTTCGCCAAACATCGACATCAGAAATCGCGGTATCAAACTCATGACCGGTCCATGGGGAAGAACATTGGCATATACGATCTTGGGCTCTTATGTAGGTGAAGATGAAAGTACACCTCATGATCCCTATTGGACAGATGTCTATTCTACCAATGGATTGATTGCACTTCAAGCACTCTTGGATCAAACCATGAAGGACGAGATATTTGAAAAGATAACTTGCCCATTGTATTGCGGATATTACTACAAGGATGAAAATCATCAAGATCCGGTCATTTCAATAGCGTCCATTCTTAAATTCAGAGATGAGATTTCAACGCCATCTCAAGAATATAAGTTCGAAGCCTTCCCACAAGCAGGAAGTCATGTTATCTCTTCGCAATATAAAACCGATCATTGGCCGGATGTCGTTGAGGCAATCACCAAGTTCTTGTCAGAAAGGGGTATCGATTAGAAATAAGGAATCATACCATCTATTTTTACGTTACTATTCAGGAGGGTGCTTTTGAGATAAAAAAAGGCAATTTTTTCGTCAGATGACGCTTATTTTTTGAGGCATAGCAGCCCTACGGCGAAAAAAATAGCGGAAATATGACGGGGAAAGTGTTTTTTTTAGCCACAATG
>JAJRXG010000136.1 GCA_024276375.1 Bacteroidota bacterium
CGTCTCGTCCGCTCCATGTTGCTTGCAGAGTTCCAGTTTTTCATCGGTTGAAGCGCACGCGATAACCCGAGCGCCCATTTCTTTGCCCAGCTCCACAGCCGCCAACCCAACACCGCCAGATGCTCCAAGGATGACAAGTGTCTCTCCTTGTTGCAGCTTGGCTCTTTGCTTCAACGCATAGTAAGAGGTACCATAAGCCATCATAAAGGTAGATCCCACCTTGGGGCTCATCCCTTGTGGCAATGGAAATACCTCCTTCTGATGTGCCACTACCTCAGTGGCATAACCACCGATCGGAACAACACCAAAAATCTTCATCCCCACAGATAGATGCTTGACCTCTGTACCTACCTCGATGATCTCTCCTGCGATATCACTACCGGGTGTAAAAGGCAACTCCGGTTTGAACTGATACAATCCCTGAATAATCAATGTCTCAGGAAAATTGACACTACATGCTTCGATTTTTACTCTAACCTGTTTGGGATTCAATGATGGTGCTGGCATCTCCAACAACTCCAGATCTTCTGGCATACCCAACTTCGTACAACGGATGGCTTTCATAGTATCAATAAATTTTGCACAAAATGCAGTTTTTATCGGAGTTCCCATAGATGATCACGCGTCATGATGCAAAGGAGACAGAGACATTGTGATATATCTATCATATTCTTCCATTAAACAAAGATCATCAATACTAACCCTGCCATAAAGGTAAAACTGACCAAAAAATAAACATAATGCTTGTGAGTAAAAATTAAATGGCGTACATTTGTTAACTATATGGTTTAATTAATCAGTTAGTTAATAATGAGTCTTCACAAAAAAGATACAGAAGAACGCATCAGAAAAGCCGCCTCCCGCATATTTTCTCTACGGGGATTTGAAGGGGCAAGAATGCAAGAGATTGCCGATGAAGCTAGAATCAACAAGGCGATGCTGCACTACTATTTCAGATCTAAGAAAATGTTGTTTGATATGATTCTCGACGAGAAAATCACTCAAATATTTGTCGCATTCAGCGAATGGTTCACTGAGGAGCGTTCTTTTGAAGAAAAGCTTCGAGCCTTTGTCCAAAAACAAATCACCATTGTTTCAGAATTTCCGGTTCTCCCATTGTTTATTCTTTCTGAATCCAGAAAAAATCCGGAAATCATAAATCAAAAATTTCAGAAAGTCCCGATTCAGAAACTGCGTGCATCATTTCATAAAATGATCGATGAAGCCTATCAAAAAGGAGAAATACGAAAAATAACCCTTGAAGAACTGCTCGTCAATACCATGTCCCTCTGTGTCTATCCGATAGTAGCAGCACCGATCTTACAACACGTACTCGATCTCGATGACATAGCCTACAAAGCCATTATAGAAAAACGCAAAGATACGGTTGCCGAGCTACTTCTAAGAGATTTAGCAATCATAAAAGCAAGTGATTTATAAACCATATACACCTCAATTTATATGAAAACACTTATAAGCATATTGGGTCTGTTGATGGGCCTCTCGTCAAGCGCTCAGGGGCAGTACTCCATAGAATCGGTACTATACGATATAAAAACCAACAGCGACCTGAGGCCCATATTGGGATATATCCAAGACGAAACCACTCTATCGCTTAACAATGTCAACACACGATTGCTTCCACAAACTAGATTGACAGCTAAAGCCACATATCAGTCCGAAACAACCAACATAGACATTGAAATACCGGGGATCGACATCGATCAAATATCCAAAGATCAATATAAGATCCAAGCTGAAATCCAACAAGTGATTTTTGACGGTGGAATGACCTCCTCGCTCAAGGAAATCGCTCTAAGTAAATCCATTGTTGATATCACAAGTGTAGAAATGCAAACTGACAAACTCTTAGAACAAGGCATCAATGTGTTCTTCGGAATTAAGGAACTCGAATTGAATGAAGAACAACTACACATCCTCCTTGAAAAACTCAATGCAACCGAATCCAAACTATCCGCAGGCGTTCAAAATGGTATTGTATTGAAAACGGAACTCAACAACTTGCAAGCAGAAAAGATACTAATAAAGCAAAAATTAATAGCTCTGAAAAACAAACACGCTGCATGGCGAGAGATGCTCTTCCTTCTGACCAAGAATAAGAAATCTATTGACCAAGAATTGATCATCAATACTCTGCAAAAAAAACATTCAGACCTCAACCCAATGAACCCTCAAATCAAAATATTTGAATATCAAAAAAACAATCTGGAGATCTCTAAGCGCGTTGAAGATATTCGCAAAAAACCTCAACTGGCAGCTATCGCCAATCTAGGCTATGGGAATCCCGGTCTCAATTTTTTACGAGATGGGTTTCAACCCTATTACTTAGTCGGCCTCCAACTCAACTGGAACCTATCCGCTCTTTACACTTCCAAAAATCAAAAAGAAATATATACCATAGATCAACTCAAGTTAGCAGCACAGCAACAAGCCGTGAAAACCTCTATATCAATAAAAAACACCCAACTACAAAATGATATCAGGGGACTCGAAGAAACCCTCTCCACAGATGATCAAATTATAAATATTAGAAAATATATCAGAGAAACAGCCAACATACAATTGGAAAATGGAAGTATCACAAGTGCCGAGTTTATTATCAAATTAAATGAAGAAAACGCCGCTATCCTCATGAAGAAGATCAGAAACTTACAAATCATAAAATCTAAATATCTCATTCGGCACAACAATGGTTGGACGGACTCAGAAACCCTCAAGTAACTATCGACACAATAATGCAAACATGAAAAACATACTACATATACTCATAGTGATCACGTTGTTCGCCGGTTTCTCAATGGCATGCAATCAAGGTGACATAGTGCATGATGCTACAGGAACATTTGAAGCGATAGAAATTATTGTGTCCTCGGAAGCCAATGGCAAAGTACTCCAATTGGACATCGAAGAAGGAGACGAACTCGAAGCGGAGCAACAGGTTGCCATCATTGATGGATCCATGCTGCTACTACAGAAGGAACAGATCTTAGCAAGTGCAGATGCGCTTAAGCTCAAGCGCGCCGATGCACAACCACAGGTTGAAGTACTTGAAGAACAATTGAAATCTTCATATCTGGATATCGCCACTTTAGAATCACAATTGTCTGTATTGACAACAGAACAACAACGCATCAACAATCTTCACATGGCAGAAGCCGCCACAGATCAACAAAAGGATGAAATAGATGGCAAAGTTGATGTCCTCAACAATCAAATCACCGCCGCTCGAGGAAAACAAACCATAATCAAAACACAGATAAAAGCTACGAAAGACGCCGTCCATATTCAAAACAGAGCCATCGGAAGTGAACGCAAACCACTTGAAAAAACTGCCGCCGTCATAGACCATCAAATAAGTAAAACCACCTTGACAAACCCCGTCAAAGGAATTGTCTTGACGCAATATGTCTATGAAGGCGAATATGTCAATATTGGGAAACCAATGTATAAATTAGCCGATCTGTCAGAGATGACACTGCGAGCATATATCACCGGTGATCAACTATCCCTTATCCAACTCAATCAAGAAGTCAAAGTACTTATTGATGCCGGAGAAGAAAACTACAAAACCTACAGCGGAATCATTACTTGGATATCTCCGAAGGCCGAATTTACGCCCAAGACGATTCAAACCAAAAACGAACGCAGCAATCTCGTATATGCCATCAAAATCAAGGTAATGAATGATGGGTACTTAAAAATAGGTATGTATGGAGAAGTGGATTTTGAAAACATAGAAAAGTCAAAATGATATCGATCCGCAATATCAACAAAACCTATGGGAAGAAAGGCGATATAACAGCGCTTTCCAATATCAATCTGGAGGTAGAGCGTGGAGAACTCTATGGATTGATTGGCCCTGATGGTGCTGGCAAGACAACCTTGTTTAGAATTCTAACAACGCTCATTCTTCCGGACTCCGGTAGTGCTCAAGTGATGGACTACGATGTCGTTGTACAATATCCTCAGATTCGCAAGATCGTTGGATATATGCCCGGAAAATTCTCGTTATATCAAGATCTTACTGTGCAAGAAAACTTATCGTTTTTTGCCACAATTTTCAACACGACGATAAGAGAAAACTACCACCTCATTGAGGACATATACGTCCAACTTGAGCCATTTAAAAATCGCCGAGCCGGAGCGCTTTCCGGTGGCATGAAGCAGAAACTCGCCTTATGTTGTGCCCTTATTCATAGACCTGAAGTACTCTTCCTCGATGAGCCGACAACCGGGGTCGATGTCGTATCACGCAAGGAATTCTGGGAAATGCTGAAGCGATATAAAGAAGCGGGCATCACAATATTTGTTTCCACACCTTACATGGATGAAGCAACGCTATGTGATCGCATTGCATTGATTCAAGAAGGCAAGATCCTTGACATTGCCAAACCCAAAGATCTTATCGAAGACTTCCAACCCGGTGTCTTTGCAGTCAAAACTGCAGAAATGAATCGCGCCAAAAACGAATTGCAATCTCTAGATGAAAATGTAGAAGCTTACCACTTTGGTGAATATATGCATGTTGTAACGGAGAACAACCACCTTACACCTAAGGCTATCTCTGACTTCCTTGATAAAAGAGGTCATCAAGAAGTCATCATCAAAAGGACAACACCTACAGTAGAAGATGTATTTATGAACCTTATGAAGCATGCTTCAACGACAACTACCTAGATGAAGCCATCAGAACAATCTATAGTCACAAAAAACTTGACCAAAAAATATGGAACATTTACGGCTGTGGATGCCATATCATTTGATGTGAGAAAAGGTGAAATCTTTGGATTTTTGGGAGCCAATGGCGCGGGCAAAACAACTGCCATGCGCATGCTAACGGGGTTGAGCAAACCTTCCTCCGGAGAAGCTACTGTAGCCGGGTTTGATGTATATCGAGATGCTGAAAATATTAAAAAACACATCGGGTATATGAGTCAAAAATTCTCACTCTATCAAGACCTTAAGGTAAAGGAAAACATTGCTTTCTATGGAGGGATATATGGATTGAGAAGAGAGGCTCTCCAAGCAGCCTCCGATCAACTCATCCATCGATTAGGGCTTCAAGGCGAGGTCAAAACCATGGTCAAAGACCTCCCTTTGGGTTGGAAGCAAAAACTCGCCTTCTCGATATCCATCATACACCAACCCAGCATCGTGTTTCTTGATGAGCCCACAGGTGGAGTAGATCCGGTAACACGAAGACAATTTTGGAACATGATTTATGAAGCCGCTGACCGAGGCATCACCATATTTGTAACGACGCATTATATGGATGAAGCAGAATACTGCAATCGCGTAGCTATCATGGTAGATGGCAAAATCGAGGCCCTAGGACAGCCGTCAGAGTTAAAAGTCCGGTTTGAAACGGATACAATGGATGACGTATTCTATCAACTTGCTCGTAAAGCAAAACGAGGCGATTGATCACTTTTATGATAACCAATCCAGAGCAATATGCAACAATTGATCGCATTTATAAAAAAAGAGATTTATCACATCGCAAGAGATCGCAAGACACTTCTCGTCCTCATTGGGATGCCGATTGTTCAGATTGCATTGTTTGGATTTGCACTTTCCAATGAAGTCAAAAACACCAAGCTCTACGTAATAGATCAAAACAAAGATGAAATGTCTGTACGGTTTATCGAGGAGGTTCAAGCAAGTCAATACTTTGATGTGGTGGGTTATGGCGAGGATGTGGGCGATGTCGATCGTATTCTCCGTTCCGGCGTATCGCAAATATCATTGGTTGTTCCTCCGTCATTTTCATCTGACCTTAGACATGTCAACCAAGCCAATCTGCAACTCATCACCGATGCTATCAATCCCAATGTCGCTGCAACGATCAATGCATATATTACTGCCATCTCTAGGGACTTTAGAAATACAGAAATGGGCGATCTCAAGCTTCCTTATACGATCAATGTCGAGACACGCATGATGTATAATCCTCAACTAAAGGGGGAATTTGCGTTTGTTCCTGGCGTCATTGCCATGATTCTGATGATCATCTGCGTTCTAATGACCTCCGTATCCATCGTCAAGGAAAAAGAACTCGGCAATATGGAGATGCTGCTTGTGTCTCCTACTTCTCCAGCCATTGTAATCATCTCCAAGGCGATTCCATATTTTGTCCTGAGCTTACTCATTATATCTATCATATTGTTGATGAGCACAACAATACTGCAAGTACCGATACGAGGCAATATATTTCTACTATATGGAGTCTCCAGTATATTTATCATCACTTCCCTGACGCTAGGACTTTTGATCTCAACATTAACCAACTCTCAAGAGATTGCCATGTTGATATCGTTGATGGGTATGTTGTTACCAACGATCATGTTTGGTGGGTTTATGTTTCCCATAGAAAGCATGCCAAAGGCCTTGCAAATTATGTCCAATATCATTCCGGCCAAATGGTTCTACTACGCGATCAATGATATCATGATCAAAGGGTTGGGCTGGTCGAGTGTTTACCGCGAAGTACTGATCCTCCTAGGGTTCACCCTTCTATACATGGGTATTAGCTTGAAGAAATACGAGATTCGATTATCATGAGCAATTTGTCTATCATACTAAAAAAAGAATTTATTCAGATATCGAGAGATCCTGCGATTCTTCGATTGATATTTCTAATGCCCATAATACAGTTGCTTATTCTGCCATTTGCCGCAGATTATGAAATCAAAAATATCAATATTGCAATAGTAGATCAGGATCATTCCGATTACTCTAGAGAGCTCATTGGCAAGTTTCAGCACTCCAATTACTTTAGGTTGACAGGATACGAAACATCGTACAAAAATGCGTTGAAACTCATCGAGGCAGACAAGGCAGATATCATTGTTGAGATACCTAACAACTTTGAAAAAACATTAGTCCGGGAAGATGAAGCTACCATCTCCTTAGTCGCCAATGCAGTCAATGGGACTAAGGGCAACTTAGGTGCCTTCTATGCCCAGCGCATCGTACAAGAATTCAACTCAAAGATTAGATCAGAGTGGATACAATTTCCTCGGGTCAACCCAATACCATTGATCAATGTAGAATACATCAATCGATACAACAAGCGTAGTGACTATCAAACCTTTATGGTGCCGGGCATTCTCGCTGTATTAATCACAATGATCGGATCATTTTTAACTGCACTCAATATTGTCAAAGAAAAAGAGATCGGTACCATCGAACAACTTAATGTATCACCTATCAAAAAATGGGAATTTATCCTCGGTAAGCTTATTCCCTTTTGGGTGTTGGGAATGATCATACTCACCATCGGTCTCGTCATCAGCTATATAGTACATGGCATAACGCCTGGATCCAATCTGTGGATACTCTATGTGTTTACGGCCTTTTATCTATTGGCTATTTTGGGTATTGGATTGCTCATCTCCAACTTTTCGCAGACGCAACAACAAGCCATGATGGTATCATTTTTCTTTACACTTATTTTTATCTTGATGAGTGGATTATATACTCCGGTTGAAAGCATGCCATTTTGGGCTCAAAAGGTTGCTTGGATGAACCCAGTTACCTATTTGGTGGATGTGATGCGCATGGTACTGCTCAAGGGGGCACAATTTGCTGATGTACTAGGACACCTTAAGATAATCACGCTGGCAGGAGTGGCTCTCAATGTCCTTGCAATATGGAGTTATAGTAAACGTAACTGATCTTATCTTCTTGCAATACAGATACACGTGATAGACTTCACGAAAGTACTCATCAAAGAGGAAGAACTTTTTATTGGTCTTTCCAATATCAAATATTACAACTCATCTTAACCTACGTTATTGAATGACTTCATTGATACTCAGGCATCACTGAATCTCAAAAACCAAAAATATCATCCAAAATCTCATTGTTGTATTTGCAAGAGAGTGCTTGGCCAATGGATTCTTATCTGGTCGCATTACTATAGGATACAGTATTTGCTCCAGGCACATTAAATCCACGTTTCATTCGCCCACGATGACTTAAAAATAACAGCAGAATCTCTGAGATAAATTTCCGCTTGAGTTAACTCAAGTTGATCATTTTTTGTAATATTGTCTTTATCAGGGTAACTATTCAGGGTTCACCGTGCAATCTTGGGTAATCATTTTTGTTGTTACCGAACCATTGAAAGAAAGAATTCACATATGAGACTTTCAATTATTATTGCAGTATTTCTTTTTACTCCTTTTGTTGTCAATGCCCAGTTTGAAAAAACGAGTAAACTCGTGGGAGGAAGTGCTAGTTTAAGTCGTGTATCAAGCGGAAGCTATAGTAATACGAATACTTTTTTAGGAGTCAGCTATGGCTATGCAGTGGAAGAAGACGTGTTTTTAGGTGTCGAAATCTCTTATAGCAATTTTGGGGGAGGTGGTGTCTTTGGTTTGGGCCCATTTTTGAGAAGATATATTTCATCCAGTGAAAGAGGTGGTGTCTTTGCTGAATTACAAGGTGGCTTTGTCAGTGGAGGAGGACAAACAGCTGGATTCATAGCTCCAGCATTGGGGTTTTCCAACTTGTTGGGCAAAGGAGTTCTTCTTGATATCAAAGTTAGTTACAAGAAAAGTTTTGAGAATTTTAGGCCAAATGAACTTTCATTATCTTTTGGAATTCTGGGATTCTTACGTCATCAGGAAGATGAATAATCAATCTCCTGATAGAACACAAGTCGTATTAAGTATCAATGACGCGTTCACTTATCCCCGTGGCTTCTCCCACCCATTGTGATACACCGATTTGATCAATTGATTGGCTTGCTCATCGTCACCAAAGTTGTGCTTGTCTTCATCCCAATATATCTTTTGACCAGTCTTATAAGCGATATTGCCCATCTGCGCATTGATGGCAGCGATACTTCCAGATTCTATCGGAGTGTTGAGTAAAGAGGCATTATTAGTACGTACAGCTGCTATAAAATTCTCTGTGTGCACTTGTAAAATATTGACGTCTGGATCATTGGGGACAAAGTCTATAGATTTCATTTTCTTAGCACCATCTTTTCTTCCCCATCCGGCAAATTCTCGTTCCGTTATCACCTCATAACCATCTCGATTCACCACAAGAGTACCGTTATTGCCGATAAAAGCAATTCCCTCTGTTCTACCATAAGGGCCACCATCGATACCCGTGGCATGCTCCCACAGCATACTAAAATCTCCATAATTAAAAACCGCTTGAAGTGTATCTGGCGTCTCAGAAGCATCATTGGGATAGGCAAGCTTACCTCCAGATGCCATCACAGATACTGGCGCTACAGCTCCCATGGCATAGAGTGCTATGTCAATCTCATGAACTCCCCAATCCGTCATTAAGCCTCCCGCATAATCCCAGAACCACCTAAAATTAAAGTGAAACCGATTGGGATTAAAAGGTCGTAACCGTGCGGGCCCCAACCACATCTTATAATCTACTCCTTCGGGAGGTCTCGTATCGGGTTGAATCTTTACGGGCTTCATCCATCCTTGATAAGCCCAAGTTTTCACCAGTCTTATCTTGCCTAAATCACCAGAATTGACAATCTCAATGGCTTTTTTGTACTGTGCACCACTGCGCTGCCATTGACCGACTTGCACCACTTTACCAGTTCTTTTGGCGGCAGCTAACATAATCCGACACTCTTCGATCGTATTGGCGATCGGCTTTTCTACATATACATGCTTGCCTGATTCTACAGCATCTACCATCATCTTACAATGCCAATGATCGGGTGTACCGATCACTACCGCATCAATACTAGAGTCATTGAGCAACTCTCTGTAGTCCGTATATGTCTTTGGGATATTGGGTCTCATAGCACTATAATCTTGCAGCCTTTTCTGTATCACAGACTGATCCACATCACAGATAGCTACTAGATCTACTTCTGGGTTCTTAAGCAAGGAGGATACATCCGACCACCCCATCCCGTTACAACCGATCACTCCAATCTGTATCCTATCCAAGGTAGAATACCGCTTGATCAATCCAAAAGGTAGAACTGTTGAAGCCGCTAGGGCGTATGAACTCTGAGAAAGAAACTCTCTACGTCGTATCATCATTAGAAATATATATTTAGAATACTCCTGTACTTGATAAAGTTAACCATTCTTGAAGATAATGTCCTGTAGTTGCTTCCAAATTTCGTTTTTGACAGAATTTACAGCCAAACTCAATCTTTAATAAATAGTTCCCTTATATTGCCAACCAAGATATCCTTTAAAGTTGAAGTCCTATGAATCTTAATAAATCCAACAACCCTATGTTCAGTGAGAAAGCCATCGCTAAAGCCAAAGCTTTGGAGTTAGAACGCACAAGAATGGGTGGTGACCATGGTGATGTAGCGGAGTACATGACCGTAAGTGGTGCTGTCAACAAGACCATATTACTCAGTGGTATATTGTTTATCACTGCGCTCTTCAGCTATACCATGCCGTTGTCCATTTATATGCCA
>JAJRXG010000137.1 GCA_024276375.1 Bacteroidota bacterium
AGTAGGAGAAAAAGCTGCTCCTTTGCCGTTGTTGTCAATGGGTGCATCTGTAATGATTTTATTTTGCGAGGCAAGATGTATTGCTACGGTTCTTAACTCATCAGTATAAGTAACTTTTGAAGTCTTTTTCATTTCATTTTTGTCATTAATAGTGATCTATACAGTAGTCGTATCGGTATCACTGTTTCCCTTCCTTAGAAGAGATTTTTGCCGAGGGTGAAGATAGCGCTTTCTCCTTGCTTTGTCTTTCATAAGCATCAATGATAGCTTTGACAAGACGATGTCTAACTACATCTTCAGACGTCAAATAAATACTGGCGATCCCTTCAACAGACGCCAAAAGATCCGCCGCTTCTCGGAGTCCGGACTTTTGACTTCGAGGCAAATCTACTTGTGAGAGATCTCCTGTGATGATACACTTTGCGCTCGGCCCCAATCTTGTGAGAAACATTTTTAATTGTGCAGAAGTCGTGTTCTGTGCTTCATCCAATATAATAAAACAATCGTCCAAGGTTCTTCCACGCATAAATGCCAAGGGTGCAACCTCTATCGTCCTATTGTTCATAAATTGCTCTAATTTGTCAAGTGGCAACATATCCTCCAAGGCATCGTACAATGGTCTTAGATAGGGATCAATCTTCTCTTTAAGGTCACCGGGCAAAAACCCTAGACTTTCTCCCGCCTCAACAGCTGGTCTTGTCAAAACTATTTTGCGCACCAATTTGTTTTTTAAAGCCTTAACAGCTAGCGCAACAGCAGTATATGTCTTGCCGGTTCCCGCCGGTCCAATGGCAAATAGGATATCATTGGACTCTGAAAGGAGTACCATTTTTTTTTGATTGCGGGTTCTCGCTTTTATCTTCTTTCCTCTTGTACCATATACGATGATATTGGAAGAATCTCTATGGTTATTTGCCGTGTGATAAGGATTCAAATCGCCAATGACATCTTTGACAGTATTGACACTCAATTGATCATGTTCTTTCAATAGACGGATCAATAGCTCAATCTTCGATTTTACCTTTTGGGTCAGTTTTTTGTCTCCTGAAATCTTCAGACTCGTTCCCCTATGACTTATTTGCACTTCCGGATAGGCTTCTTTCAACAAGTTTAGCTTAGCGTTTCTGGGGCCAAATAATTCTAGTATGTCGAGGCCTTCTGTAGAAAGGTAAATCTCACTCAATAGTTTGTCATATTATATTAACTGTGTACAAATCTTAAAGTACAGCAAAATTAGATGAATTCTCCTTCATTTCTATGTTTGTACGCACAATCATCTTCTGCCGATGTACAAGATACCCTAGTTCCTAATACAAACTCATAAAAAGTCTCTTTCTTTAAGGCATATTTTGAATCCAAGATGGATATCGTTACGCTTACAACAGATTTTGGAACTAAGGATTACTACAGCGCCCTCCTTAAGGGCGAAATCCTAAAAGCTGCACCTCGATGCAGAATCATTGATATTTCCCACAACATAGAAAGACATGACATTATGTCTGCGGCCTTTTTTGTCAAAGGTATATATCTGAGCTTCCCTAAGCAAACCCTTCATATCGTCGCTGTTAATACTTATTATGCTCCAACCAATGAATTGATCCTCTTTGAAAATGATGGCTACTTCTTCCTCGGTTCAAACAATGGTGTTTTTTCTTTAGTGTTTCCTGATATCGATCCTAGGAGCATCTTAGAGGTTCCGATGAACTCCAGAGAAAACATCTACCAAAGTCTCAGCCTAATTGTAGGTCGTCTGTTTCAGGGCAAAATGATTCATGAGATTGGCATGCCTGTTCAAAATTATGAGCGTAGATTGGCACTTCAAGCTGTGATCAGTAGTGACTACATTCGTGCCACAATCATGCACGTGGACGTTTTTGGCAATGTTGTTGTTAACTTAGACAGAAAGACTTTTGAGCGAGTGAGAGATGGAAGGAAGTATGCCATATATTATAAAAGTGACAACCCGATTTCTACCTTGTCTCATCGATATAGCAATGTTACTGTCGGCGATGCATGTGCTTTTTTTAATGATATCGGTATGCTCGAAATCGCAATTAATATGGGCAATGCCCATCAGTTGTTAGGTCTTAACAAGAATGAAACTATCCAAATAGATTTTTACTAACTATGGTCACTCGAATCGTTAAGATGCAATTTCGAACCAAAGATATCTCTACCTTCTTAACTTTGTTTGAAGAGGTCAAAGAAAAAATTATCCATCAACAAGGATGTCATCATCTTGAGTTGCTGCGCGAGCGCCCCGAGGGAGATACTTTTTTTACTTATAGTCATTGGACTGACCTTGATGCTTTGGAGGCCTATAGAAATAGTCCTTTGTTTCGACAGACCTGGAAACGTACTAAAGCACTCTTCTCTCACCCGGCTCAAGCGTGGAGTACACAACGTCTCTACCAACTGAGATCGGATATCGACCATCGCTCCTCCGTCAATTCATAATCTTATGAAAACGATCAATCTGTCTTCTTATTCTGTTCAATTAGGATGTGTCAAATCCTCCCTCTCGCAGTATCTTGGAACGACCAACTTCACGAGTATAAATGTCATCGTAGATGACAACACCCAAGAACATTGTCTGCCACTGATCGAAAAAATGTTGCCCGGTTTTTCTACGATCCGTATTGATCCCGGCGAATCGCATAAAAACTTGGTCACTTGCCAAAAAATCTGGGCGGCATTGTCCAATAACAAAGTAGATCGCAAAGGCCTAGTGATCAATCTCGGAGGAGGCGTTATCGGTGATATGGGAGGATTCTGTGCTGCTACTTATATGAGAGGAATCGATTTTATTCATATACCCACCACATTGTTGTCTCAAGTGGATGCCTCCGTCGGAGGAAAACTCGGAATCGATTTTCAAGGCTTAAAAAACTTTGTTGGCCTGTTTCAAAATCCCCGATCCGTTCTCGTAGATCCCACCTTTCTTGAGACTCTTCCCTATGAAGAATTGAGGAGTGGGTATGCCGAGATGATTAAACATGCATTGATTCAAGACGAATCTATCTGGCAACGGTTTTTGACAACAAGTCAATGGTCGCAGTTAGCTTGGAGAGATGAAATATTTCAATCCATAGAAATCAAGAAAAATATCGTTTCTTCAGATCCTGAAGAACAAGGATTGCGAAAGATATTGAATTTTGGACATACCATTGGACACGCTGTAGAAACCCTTTCATTCGAACGACCCAAACCCTTCCTCCACGGCGAAGCTATTGCAATCGGGATGGCAGCAGAGACACAATTGTCAATAACCTACTGTGGGCTCGATCAAAACAGTGCTGATACGATTCTTTCCTATCTCCGTATGGTATATCCGGATCTCAATCTCAATATTCTCAAACACCAAGATGAAATCATCGAAATACTTAGTAGCGACAAAAAGAACAAAGGCGGAAAATTCCTTTTTTCACTGTTAGAACAAATTGGTGTCTGTACGTTTGACGTGACCGTTGAACCCGAAGATCTTCGTAAGTGTCTCGATACCCTCTGTGAAAATTGGCGCTAACAGCAACTGAATTGCTCTCTCATCGTTCTATTGATCCAAGTCTGAAAAAATATCCTTGACAATTTCACTTACCAGAGCCGTTTCATAACCCTTAGTAAGTCCATGACTATAGGTCTTCTTCCAGAGATCTGAACGACTATATTTATCCTTCCTTTGCAAGACGTATTTTTCGAGTAGGGTGCTAAGGGAACGCCTATATCCACCTTCTCGGTCAACTTCCTCCAGTGCCTTCTTGATACTATAAGGGCTGATATTTTTTGCTTTTAATCCACTGATTATTTTTTGTTTCCCCCAATGCTTGATGCGAAACTTTCCACGAGCATAGTTCCGGGCAAAACGCTCTTCATTCAGATGACCCAAAGCAATGAGTTCGGATATAATCTCTTCGAGAGATTGTCCATAGACTTTAAGTTTCAACAGTTTGGTTCTTACCTCTTGATGACAACGATCTTGATAATCGCAATACCTGATCAGTTTATGCAATACCTCCTCTTGCGTCATGAATGATTATAATTTCTTCTCTAAGTAATAGAGTTCGATGCCGTCAACAATGAGATCTACAATTTCATCGGGATAAAAATAACTCGAATCAATAACCTGATCATAATTGGACAAGTCCTCTAAGTCAACATTATAAATCTCCTGGAACCTGCTCACCTCACTCCTACGTCGTGCTTGAATTTTGGCCAGCAAGTTTTTTACATTGCGATTGCTTTCATCACTTTTGCGATCCAGGTCCCGACTAATCCGCTCAGCAGCGATCGCTTCATCACATTTCAAAAAAACCTTATACGAAAAAGGAATAAAATGCCAAGCCAATCTTGAATCAACGACATAATCTTCATCGACATCATTGAGTGCCCTAGTATGGTTATCTATTTTTTCATCTATATCCCTGCGGGACTCCGTCAATTGATTTAATTCGAGCGTTGTCATGCCCATTTCTTCTGCCAATTGTCTTTGAATCGCTCCCGTTGATAAATACCGATAACCCAACTTTTTACACAAAGCCTTGCCCGTAGTACTTTTTCCACTTCCGATATCTCCTGAGATTGTAATGATCATTCTCTTTATACTCTCTGTTTATTGTTAAAATATTGTAGTACAAAGCTATAAAAAGACTTTTCCCTAATGTCATTTATATTGGTTAAGCATATATTGCGCGCTCTTGATAGTTGTTGATATATCAAGGATATGAATGAACAGATTTATGATGATTGATACCAAGTTATTGGGGACGATATGTAAAATCGCCGGTGCCCCGGGATATGAGCAAAGGATTAGAACCTTCATTATTGATACAATTACTCCCTATGTAGATGAAGTAAAACTGGATGCCATGGGCAATGTCCATGCCATTAAAAAAGGAAGCAAGGATAAGCGTGTCATTGTCGCTGCTCATATGGATGAAATCAGTTTTGTGACGACTCATGTCGATGAAGATGGATTTGTACGATTTCAACCACTGGGAGGATTTGACCCCAAGACTCTGAGCGCCCAACGCGTTATCATTCATGGTAGAAAAGATATCATCGGTGTAATGGGAACAAAACCCATACACATTATGAAGGCCGAAGAACGGAAAAAAATGCCCGAAGTGACGGACTTCTTCATTGATACGGGTATGCCTAGAGAAGAAGTCGAAAAATATGTCCGAATAGGTGATACCATCACTAGGGAAAGGGAACTCATCGAAATGGGAGAATGTGTCAATGCCAAATCTCTGGACAATCGTGTATCCGTTTATATCCTGATCGAAGCACTCAAAGAATTGTCCGATATGGTCGTTCCCTATGATATATATGGTGTTTTTACTGTACAAGAAGAAGTTGGATTAAGAGGCGCTATGACAGCAGCTTCAGGTGTGGATGCAGACTTCGGTATTGTCTTAGATGTTACTTTGGCTTGTGATGTGCCGGGCATCTTAGCACACGAAAAAGTAACAACTATGGGCAAAGGTACAGCTATTAAAGTCCTTGATGGCTCTACGATATGCGACTATCGAATGGTTTCGTTTATGCGGGATCTGGCAGACAAAAACCAAGTTTCCTATCAGATGGAAGTGCTTCCTGCCGGAGGTACTGACGCCGCCGCCCTACAACGACATAGCAAAGGAGGATCGATAACAGGAGGTATCTCCATACCTACTCGCTACCTCCACCAAGTTATCGAAATGGCTCATAAAAAGGACATCAGAGCTACCATAGATCTTTTAAAACTCTCGCTTCTCAATATCGATCAATATGATTGGTCATTTAGATAGATGACGGTTTTATAGGGTATAGCCCCTGCAGCCTTTATCTTGTGACTTAAAAAAGCTGTTGCCTATCGCATCCTCTACACATGTACTTGTCATCACAGGTTGGTATCCCAGTCTATTGGAAACAACCAATGGAGACTTTGTGGCTGACCAAATCAAGTTGCTACGCCAACAGGGCATCTCTATTGATTTGATTTATGCGGATCTCAATATTGCCTATCTGTACCGATCCGATTGGCACTTGACGGAGCAAGTGACTATTGATCAAGGTGGTAACATCGATATCGTCCACTCCGCTCCCTTTTGGCCCAAAAACAACTCCTTAGGACTGCGTTTGTGGATTCGTTCTTATACTAATCTGTACCATAGATATGCTACTTTGTACGGCATTCCGGATATCATCCACGCACATACATATCTGGGTGCTATGGTCGCACATGAGATAAAAGCTCGATTTGGTATTCCGTATATAGTTACAGAACATTTCACCGGCTGGATGAATCTTTCTATGAGAAAGACGCATCGTCAACGTGGTAAGGAAGCACTCAGAGAGGCCTGTCACGTTGTCGCAGTAAGTCAAGCCTTGGGGGATGCCTTAAATCCTTTTTTAGAACGAGCATGTATCGTTCTTCCCAATCCCATCGATATGGATGTTTTTTACCCTAATGTTTCTATTGCGAAGGAAAAAGACTTTGTTTTTCTTGGTG
>JAJRXG010000138.1 GCA_024276375.1 Bacteroidota bacterium
AGCCAAATCCTCGGGATATCAACACAAACCTCCAAATCTCAATATAGTCGTGCTCGCAATAAACTAAAGCATTGGCTCATTCAATCACGCAAAACTAAAATCTCGTAATACATGGATGATTTAGAAAAATATATCAGAGACAATAGTGCGCTATGGGATGAACATAAAGCTCCAAATGAACTATGGCAAAAGATAACTACCGTATTGGATGAACCGCATCCAAATAATAAAAGTGTTATAGTTCCCAAATGGATGCTTTGGACACTTCTTCTTATCGCAATTGCTTTGATTGGTTATCTATTGCTACCTGCCAATCATTCTTCTCCCTCTCAGAATACAGCTCCACAATATGCCCTTCAAGAGGAGTTTCTCGAAGCAGAACAATACTATCACTCAACCATAAATCAACAATTTATCGAACTACAACAATTCACATTCGATGCAACCCTTTTGGATGACTTGAGTCAATTAGATAGAACCGAGAAACAACTCAAAACAGAATTGTCCTCAGCTCAAGGTATATTCAAAGAACGCATCATCCAAGCGCTTATCCTTAATAATCAAATCAAATTGGGACTCTTACAGAGAGTCTTAACAGAACTTAAAAAAGATAATACTCATGATCATACCATTCTTTAATTCAATCATCTATATACTTGTTTATAGTTCTTTCTTTTTTGCCCAACCTGCCGATTCAAAAAACTATGAAGAGATTATCAATGAATCCTACACATTTGATATCACTGATCCCACTATCCGTATCGACAATCGCTATGGCGATATAGAAATCTCATCTCACAACCAAAGCACCGCTTCGTTGAAGGTAGTCATCACTGTAGAAGCATCAAGTGCTCAGCGTGCAGACCAAATATTTGATTGGATTCACATCGATAGATCTCACGACAAGGACTACCTCTCCGTCACTACCGAATTCAAAAAAGGTAGGAAAATCACAAAGAAAAACGAACACTATACTATCGATTATTTCCTATCCATTCCCTCCAAAAGCCTCTTGAAAATATCCAACAAATACGGAGACGTATCTTGTGCTGATCACAGCAACAACATAGAGCTACAACTAAAGCACGGTAGTGGCCAAATTCAAGATCTTAAAGGCAACCTTGACGCTCAACTGGGATACGTAACCGCTTTTAAAATCGGAAGTGTGTCCGGAAACGCTACTTTGGAGCTCTCTTACAGTCATATATCTCTTGATAAGGCAAAAAAAATACTCTTTGTCTCCAAGTATTCTTCCTTTGAATTGGAGTCCGCTGATGCTTTTGATTCTGAAACCAAATATGATAAACTCCGTATAGGTCGCGTACGACACTTTAGAAATCAAGGCAAATACGATAATATCAAGATCCAAGAAGTGCAAGACATCAAAATAGAAACCCATTACTCCCATATCAGCATTCAACAGCTAGTAGACAAAGGTGTCTTTAACATGAAATACGGCGAACTAAAGATTTCAAAAGTATCCACAGATGCCTCTCTTATTGATATTCACTCCCATTATACAGGCTGTTCGCTAGGCCTAGAGAGCCCATATGATCTCGTTGCTGATACCAAGTATGTTGATATTGATTATCCCCGCGACTTGAATATTACCAATAGAGTAAAAGACTCTAACGAACTAAGTATAATAGCTTACTACTTACAATCGGGAGGCACCAAAATCAACGCTATAATGAAGTATGGACACCTCAAGTTGTAGTCTTCTTCCTCGGTAGCAACCCTTGATATGCCCTCTTTGCTATCTTTTTTTTGCAAGTGTCTTCATTTTTTGGAATCGTTTTTCACACAAATTCCGTTCTACTGTTGAATTTGGCTACATTTTTGAAGAAACTATTGGTGAAAATCGGCAAAATGAAAACACAACAACAGACCAAAAACAAGTACTCAGAATCAGAATTAAAAGATTTTGACATCTTGATAGACAAAAAATTGAAACAAGCACGCGAACAACTTGACTTCTACCAAAGACAAATAGCAGACATCAGAACCAGCGACGATGCCAAACCCAAAAACCTAGATGACGCACTTGTCTCTATAGAGACTGAACGCCTATATAATCTCGCTGGACGGCAAAAAAAACTTATCCATCATCTCGAAAATGCAAAGCTCCGTATAAAAAACAGAACTTATGGCATCTGCCGTGTATCAGGCCAACTCATCAGCAAAAAACGCCTAGCCGCCGTACCTCATGCGACTTTGAGCATCACCGCTAAGCAAAGGCGTTAAGTCCAAGATTGAGAAAAGCTTTTAGGTCGCCTGCCTGCCGAGCAACAGACGAGCCAAAAGAAACATTTTTGGTTTTTGTGAGTTTTCGGAGTGGGCTCAAGATTTGTTACTATTCAGGAGGGTGCTTTTGAGATAAAAAAAGGCAGTTTTTTCGTCAGATGACGCCTACCTGAATAGTAACCAAGATTTAGTGTTTTTATACATTCCCTTTAGACGTATGTCTAAGAACAAGAATTCTATCTAAAAGGAATAGTACTTTTGCGCCACTAATTATTTTGCCGTACTTCGTTAATGACAGAGACTTGAAGCGATCGCACATACTTATAGGTATTATCTTACTGATCCTGATCATCGATCAAGGACTAAAAATCTATATCAAAACTCACTTGAATTATGCCAGTGGTTTTGATATCCTCGGTGCAAGCTGGGCAAAAATCCACTTTGTTGAAAATGAAGGTATGGCCTTTGGGATCACCTTCGGCAACAAATGCCTCGGTATATCTAATGAGGATGGCACTTGTCAAGGTATCTTGTTGACCCCAGCTACAGGCAAACTCATTCTAAGTACTTTTAGAATCTTCATGGTCACATTCCTTATCTACTTCATTCATGGCCTTTATAAGGCCAAAGAATCTCTTGGACTGTTGATAAGCCTCTGTATGATTCTTGCGGGAGCAATCGGCAATATTCTTGACAGTGCATTCTATGGTTTGATTTTTTCAGAGTCGCTGTATCATGGTGGTGTGGCACAACTCTTTCCGCCAGAGGGTGGCTATGCTCCTTTCCTCTTCGGTAAGGTCGTTGATATGTTCTATTTTCCTATGATCGACACGAGATTGCCCCAATGGTTGCCCTTTTGGGGAGGAGACCGTTTTGAGTTCTTTAGACCCGTATTTAATGTTGCAGATGCATCCATCTCCTTGGGTGTTGTTTCCATTCTACTCTTTCATAGAAGATTTCTCAAACAGAATAAAAAAACCGTGCCTCCTGAGAAAGTATTGACAACTTAAATTATGATTTCAGAACCAGTCTTGAAAGTGAGATCCGTTTTAAATCAATATTGTAGAAGCCTTCTGGACAACTTTTCATTAACTCAACCCTCCTCTTGAACATCGCCGTCACAACCCGCTTCCTCAAAAAACCGCTTGAAGGCGTCGGCCAACACATATATCATATGCTCCTACATATGATAAGCAGACACCCCGAAATATCATGGCACTTGATCGCAGATCATCAATACCCAGTCCTTCCCAAAAATCCGGCGATAACCTATCATTCCATAGGAATACCCGCTCGTCATCCCATCCTCTGGCAACGATGGTACGAATATAGCCTACCTAAGCTATTGACTAAGCTACGTCCTGATGCTATCTGGTATCCGGATGGTTTTTTGAGCCTAAAAGCAATGACGCCATCAGTACTGACGATACATGATCTGGCCTATCTACACCTTCCGGAGGCTTCGATAAAAAGCCATCTTGGATACTTGAAAAGAAAGATGCCCATCCAAGTCCAAAAAGCAGATCACATCGCTGCTGTATCGCGCTTTACACAACTGGATATTGTAACCTCCTTCAACTGTCCTGCCACCAAGATCGATATCACTTACAATGATGTCGATGCAAGGTTTCAACCTGTTTCAGATACCGAACAATCCCGATTTAGAGATACACATACCAATGGCAGACCCTTCTTCCTCTACTTAGGCTCTATCCATCCGCGCAAGAATGTAGATACCCTGATCAATGCTTTTGAGTTGTACTGTATGAAGCATCCCTCCGATATATGTCTTGTCCTCGCGGGTCGCTGGGCATGGAAGAGTAAAAAGACACAACAGCTGATCAGACAATCCTCTGTGGGAGATAAGATCATCATACTTCCCAACATCGATCAGCAAGTATATGAGCTCGTTGGATCTGCTCTCGCTATGGTATATCTTTCATTGTTTGAGGGCTTTGGTATGCCCATCTTAGAAGCGATGAGATCCGGTGTTGCTGTCATCACCTCCCGAGAAAGTGCCATGTCTGAAGTCGCAGGAGATGCCGCCATCTATGTCAATCCGAGAGATATAGAAAACGTCACACAAGCTATGTATCGCATCCGGTCTCAACCACATTTGCGTCAAGCACTCATCCGAGCGGGACTTAAACAATCGTCACGGTTCTCTTGGAAATACTCTTCGGAAATTTTATTTCTTAATCTGCTCAAAGTAGCTCGTTTAGATTCTTGATTTAATCTTTAAACTGTGGTGTCTCCTTTGTCATCTGGGCTCTAAAAGCCTCTTGGATGTCTTCCGAAAACAGAAAGGCTGCATTGTACGTTCCCATATAACGCAGGGACTCTTCGACACTATG
>JAJRXG010000139.1 GCA_024276375.1 Bacteroidota bacterium
ACCAGCTTGATATAGGCAAGGTTCAACGGCACAGTTGTAGAATTACTGTCATAGTCGTATGGCCAAGCCATGAACAATCTCTTTTGGCAATTCGAAATCCTCAATAATTTCTCCCGTCTCTCGATCCACCATAACTTTTAGATTGCTGCCTTCTTTGAGATCCTTCTCTCTTTCCTTCTTCGCCTTTGTTAAAAGCATAATTTGTCTATCGAGGTCAACCCACTTTTGATCAACTGAAAAGTTCCACTTTGTCCTTGTCGAGATATGGACTTTTGCCTGATTGTAAACAAATGATTTGCTACCCATTTCTGTGGCTTTGACAAGAGTCGGTTGTTTTAAGTGTTGAATGAGTCCCTTAAGATAGGTCTCATATCGTTTTAGTTCTACATAAACTTTTAACAGGTCATACTGCCCACTATCAACAATAGCTTGGGCATTCTCTATCGCAAGATCCACAATCTCTATTTTATCCAAATGCCGATCAATACTTCCAAGTTGCTTGACAAATTTTGCCATCCTCCAAGTTTTTTATATGTAATAAAATACAGATCCTATCACAATCCTATTTCAAATATAATACTTAGGATAATACTATTCAGGTAGGCGTCATTTTGGCGAAAAAAAAACACTTTCCCCGTCATCTTTCCGCTTTTTTTTCACTGTAGTGCTGCTATGACTCAAAAAATAAACGTCCTCTGACGAAAAAATTGCCTTTTTTTTTCTCAAAAGCACCCTCCTGAATAGTAACCTTAGGATAGAAAGTATCAATTATCGTTGGCTCATTGAAAAAAGAAGATAAAAGGTTGCAAAGGTAAGTTGATTGAACAAAGGTATTTTAATCACGTTACTTTAATTTCAATAATATCTATATTGATTTTTTAAATCTTTTTCCTTAAAATCCAATGCCAAAATGGACAGTTAGAAGGAGAAATAAAATATTATAATAATCAGCAGCATTTATAAATTCAACTACAATTGTACTTCGATCTCTGTTAAAGGGCAAAAACAAATCCATCATCAATTTGGTCGTTTTGAAATGCCCGCCCCCTACACGACACACCTTGTGCTGGATCGATCCATGTGCTTCTATACCTGAAATAAAAAAACAATGGTACGGTAGTGACCCCGCCAGGACTCGAACCTGGATCTAAAGTTTAGGAAACTTCTATTCTATCCCTTGAACTACGGGGCCAAAACTATGCAACTACAACCTACGTATAACTCCATAGCGGGGCAACTCTGGCTAAAAAAATCCTTTACTATTGTCTTTTGGTTACTATATTGTCAACAGCCTTGCTTTTTACAATAAAACTATACCCACCAAACATAAAGAAAAATTACAACCCAATATCTCAAAGTTACCAAGCCTCACTAGTTGCACTTGCTTTACAGACCCAAAAGTATTGAATTTTTAATCAATCTATCTCATACCGCTCCACTTCCGTATCCCATCTAATGTGCCGAACAATACCTAGTGTAAAAGTCGGTGTATCGTCGTTATAATCAGCTACAACAATGTACTCCCAAGCCCCAAGTTCAAAGCATTTGGACACAAACTTAATAGGATACTAAAGCTACAGAACCATGCCATAGCAATTCGTATCGACGGATTTTGAGAAAAATATCAACATTCATTGTGCTTTAGATCTTGTGATCTATACTAACTTAGTCTCACTATGAAGAGAAACCTACTCTATCATCTACAACAGTGGCTCAAAATTCTTCTAGAATTCATCCTCTACGTAGTCATAACTTTTATGATCGCCTTTGGTCTGATGGCCTTACTTCGCATTCTCGGAGGATCCAATAGTGATATATATTCTGGCACCTCAATTGATCCAATGAGCGAGCTTTGGTATCAATATGTGCCATTGATCGTAGGCGCACTAGTTGCACTATATATAGTCCACAGATATTTATTTGATCGGCCGTTGTATCTGACGGGATTTGTCCGTGATCGGTGGCTTGTGTACACCGGTATAGGAGCATTCATAGCATTCATTTTACTATTGGTCGGATTCTTATTGCTTTGGATTTTTGGTCAAGTAAGAATCGATGCCATCGAATGGGAACCACTTTTATTTTTTGGTTTTTTGATATTTTTTGTGGTGCAGAGCGCATTTGAAGAGGTGGTTGCAAGAGCCTTTCTGATCCCCACAGTGGAGCGAAGATCCAATGTCATGGCAGCACTTGTTGTATCTTCTTTGTTCTTTGCGATCGTGCATGGCAGCAATCCCAATGTTACAACAATCGCATTGATCAACATATTTTTAGCTGGCGGGCTATTGGGTATATTATTTATCATATATCGATCTATCTGGCCAGCGATCGGGCTACACTTAGCTTGGAACTTTCTGCAAGGGACGGTTTTTGGTTATGAAGTGAGTGGCCTGGATGTTTATAGTTTACTCAATACGACAGAAGTCGGCAATGACTATCTGACCGGTGGGTCATTTGGCTATGAGGGCTCCGTCCTTGCGATGGTGAGCCTTGCCGCGATGAGTGCATTTTTATACTTCAACAACCGGGACAAGTTTGTCACTCTTTCGGTATATTCACATCATAAAACACCAACCACTCAAGATGCCTAAAGAGCACCAACCTAATAAGAAGCAAAACTTCTTCTCCGACTGGTTAGAGCAATTGCAACAGGAAAGCTGGCAATTAGAACTGTTAATATCCGGTTTGGCATTGTTTGGAATCTGGGAGAGCAAATCTTTAATCTACAAACTTTCGTACTACTTTGATGTCAATATCATACGGGAATACACGTTTGCTTCCGAAGTAATCATGGCTGTATTGTGGGCCGGATGGGCGATATTTCTCACCAATCTACTTATACACATTATCATTAGAGGCTTATGGATAGGAGCCATCGGTCTGCGCTATGTATCCGGGGATATTGATTTTGAGAAACTCAATTATTCAGAAGTATTTGTCCGGCATTTCAAAAAACGTATAGGGAGTTTTGATAATTATATTGAGCGTCTCGAAAAACTGAGTAGCGT
>JAJRXG010000140.1 GCA_024276375.1 Bacteroidota bacterium
AAGAACTTAGTTCCGTATTTATCGCAGGTATTCCATTGGAAGAATTACTGTTTGCATTTACTTTTGGTATGTATTGGTCAGGACTTTATGAACACATTTTTTGGCGCAAATACGTAGTTCCCTCAGTATCGTTCTCCCGGGGTGCATTGTTATAACAAATAAGATCTGACAATATTGGAGTATCTTAACATAAAATATAAACAAAAAAAATAATATTATGAAAAATATTGCAATAGTTGGCTATGGCGTTATAGGAAAAAGAATCGCAGATGCTGTAAATATGCAAGATGATATGCGATTATCAGGTGTATGTGATATAATCAGTGACTGGAGGATTCAGAATGCCTTACGAAAAAAATATGCAATTTATGCGGCAACACCCGATGCTTTAAAAAAAATGACTATGCAAGGCATCTCAGTCAATGGCGATCTAAATTCTCTACTGAGGATATCGGATCTTGTAGTCGATTGTACACCAAAGAAAGTTGCAGCGCGAAACGTAGAAATTTATAAAAAGATAGGTATAAAATACATATTACAAGGAGGCGAAAAACATGAAACGACGGGACATTCCTTTAATGCTGAATCAAACTATCAATCTGCCTGGGGTATTAAAGCTACTCGGATCGTCTCTTGCAATACCACTTCAATTCTAAGAACATTAGGAGCATTAAAGAAGGCAAGTTTATTGCAATCAGCGAGAGGCACACTTTTACGGCGTGCGACAGATCCATGGGAAAGCCATCTTGGCGGTATTATGAATACCTTGTTGCCCGAGCCAGAAATACCAAGTCATCAAGGGCCGGATGCACAAACTGTTGATCCGAGTTTAGATGTTATAACAGCTGCAGTTAAGGTTCCACAAACCATAAGTCATCTGCATTATTGGAATGTTAGACTGACAAGAAAATCTAGTAATGAGGAAGTTATCAATGCTTTTAAATCATCCAGTCGTATCAAATTGATACGCTATGACCAAGGATTGGTTTCAAACAATACGGTAAAAGAAATGTTCTTGGATATGGGAAGACCATGGGGTGATATGTATGAAGTGGCTCTATGGGAAGATATGCTTAAGGTTGTAAATGATGAACTCTACTACGCATATATCGTGGATAATCAAGCAATCGTTATTCCTGAGACCATAGATGCCATTCGAGCACTTACAAAAATGGAGAAGGACTCGAATACGTCGATTTCTAAAACAAACGAAAGTCTTAATATCTAAGAGTATTGTTTATAGTCTAATAGTCACTTATTAACTCAGTACAAAGTTATACCAACATAACAGATCAATATAAAACATACAAGATATTATAGATCTTAATTCAAGTGATATTTTTTAGGATATATCAATATAATTTCTTACACTTGATAATAACAGATAAAATGATCGATACTAATTAAATATCACGAATTGACTAACTCACATTAGACTATTGCGATTTTGGAATTACTAAAAGGTTGTCTTGGGCTTATATGGAATGAATGATAATATAAATTAAAATGGATCGGATACAAAATTATATTTTAATCCTTGTAATATCAATGACAGCTTGTATCGGAGATGTATCAGCTCAGAATAATATGCTAATTGAGCAACTCTCCAACAAACTAGTGGTAAGAGAGAATTACAACGCTGATAAAACCCTCATCAGCAAGCAAACATTTAGGGTTGGGGATATCAAGGAAGTTGATTCATACTACGAAGTAGAAGTTATTACAGAGCTTTATGATGAAAAAGGAGGATCAATTGATAAGTATAATACCACATATCGCTGCAAGCCCGACGAATCCAGCATTATGGTAATGATATTTCCCTTTTCAAATCCAAAATCCATAAAAAGTAAAATTAGTACGACCTCCAAGAATTTTAAAACAATGTATCAGTTAGAGAAGTTGTATGATGTCGATCTTGAAATACACTTTGAATCCGGTATATTGAATTTTGTCGGATCAAAAAGCAAAGTTTCAATATATAATAGAAAACTTCTCTCAAGCGATAAAACTATCATACTACAATCTCAACTGGATGTTAAGGTATATGCTCTAGGTATAAGACTAAAACAATTGAAATACAAAGTTAATGAAAAATTGACCGTAGATGGAATTCTATATTATCAACTATTTTTGAAGAATGATGGCAGCTACTTTACAATGACATATAATTAAAAACTAAATTCAAAATATCTATTTTCTTTGTATCAAGCAATAGAGTGATTAGGGACAATGACACATAACTGCTTAACAAAATACAATAAATTTATGGCGCTTTTTGCACTCATTATATTTTTGATCTTACTTTCTATTATAGGGTATAGATACATAAGAGTTATCGCCTCTCCTACTTACGATTTATCATCAATGCCACTTAACTATGAAATCATTGGGTCCGGAGGCAGTAAAGTTGTCCTACTGCACGGATTAACAGGTTCTAAAAATTATTGGAAAAGAGACCTAGATAGTATCATAAGTACACATCAGTTATTACTAATCGATTTGCTGGGTTTCGGGGATTCTCCCAAACCCAATAGTGTCTATACTCTTGAAGATCATTTAAAAGCAGTAGAGTACATTATAATAAAAGAATCTTTCAATACCAAGAATACCATTGTTGTAGGACACTCGATGGGTTCAATTTTGGCTATAAACTTAATGGCCGAACATCAAACTTGGTTCAATGGTGCAGTAGTAATCGGTCTTCCGATCTATAAGGACAAAAATGACTTTCAATCGTTTATGTCAACTCAAACTTTTTTAAATCGCGTTGCAGCCGGTAATCTTGCGACGATCGTATGTATGTTACACCCCATTTTTATGAACAATATTTTTCGTCCGGATAATCTTCCATTGGATGTATTTGAGGATGCGAAAAAGCATACGTGGCAAAGCTTTTCAAGGAGCCTAAGCGAATTGATAATTGACAGTGATCTATATGCTCTCACAGAGAAACTATTAAAAAGGAATGTAGTCTTCATTCATGGTACGGATGATACATCAGCACCTTTCATACCTGCAAAAAACTTTGCAGCAACTATCAATTCAACATTTATTGATATTGAAAATGGAGATCATCAATTGTTTTTGAAACAACCCGATATTTTGTGGAATGTTATAAAAGAATTTTCACAGTTCAACACCTCCAAGCATTCTGCACTCAAAAATAAAATTTACAACTATTAAATCTATGATATGACTTATTATGAGAAAATAATCAAATACTTGGGTGATGATGCTTCTTACTATCTCGATCATGTCTGTAAAAAAATTGTAAAAGATAGATTGCCCTCATCCGATAATGGATGGGATGATACCGTTTTTATAAACAGTAATAGAAATCCTAAAGTATTAAGAAGTCTCAGTCAGTTATACAATCATGGTAACTTGGCCGGAACGGGATACCTGAGTATTCTCCCCGTGGATCAGGGGATTTAACACAGCGCTGCTTTTTCGTTTTATAAGAATATTGATTATTTCGATCCTGAGAATATCATCAATTTGGCCATAGAAGCAGAATGCAATGGAGTAGCATCTACCTTTGGTGTTCTGGCGCTCAATTCTAGGAAGTATGCGCACAAAATTCCTTTTATTGTCAAGTTGAATCACAATGAACTCCTTACATATCCAAACAAATATGATCAAACTTTATTCGGCTTAGTCAAGGAAGCTTGGAATCTAGGTGCGGTTGCCGTAGGAGCCACCATATATTTTGGATCAAAAGAGAGTAACCGACAACTAAGAGAAATATCAGAAGCCTTCGCCGAGGCACATAGTCTGGGAATGGCAACTATATTATGGTGCTACACGAGAAATTCTTCATTTAAAACCGAGCGTGATGACTTTCATTCAGCTGCTGATATCACGGGTCAAGCCAATCACATTGGAGTAACTATACAAGCAGATATTATAAAGCAAAAATTGCCTACTAATGATAAGGGTTTTATGTACATTGGGTTTGGAAAATATAATGATAATATGTATGATACATTGACCACGGAACACCCCATAGATTTATGCCGATTTCAGGTCGCCAATTGTTATATGGGTAAAATCGGATTAATAAATTCGGGTGGAGGATCTAAAGGTGAATCTGACTTGACTGATGCTATTAGAACAGCCGTTATTAACAAACGATCCGGAGGATCCGGGTTGATTTTAGGAAGAAAAGCATTTCAAAAACCCATGGCTCAAGGAATAGATTTATTGAGGATGGTTCAAGGTGTGTATCTAGAAGAAATGATAACTATCGCATAATCCTAATGGGAAATTATGAGTATTGGCTCTTATGACTGGCTACCCATGAAACTAGTATAAACAACAATTTTATTCAACAGTGCTACAATTATAAATCAATTGCAATGAAAGATCATAGTACAAAGACAGATCATTCCAAAATGGATCATTCCAAAATGGATCATTCCAAAATGGATCATTCCAAAATGGATCACTCCAAAATGGATCACGAAGGCAGCAACATACCCATGGGCAAGGCCGGGCATGATCATCATAAAATGATGATTGAGGACTTTAAAAAGAGGTTTTGGATCACATTGGCTTTGACGATTCCGATCCTGTATCTCTCTCCAATGATTCAAGACTTTTTTGGATATAAATTTCTACTTCCAGGCAATCCCTACATCCTGCTAATTCTTTCTTCAGTAGTTTATTTTTATGGTGGTTGGCCATTTATAAAGGGTTTTCTTAAAGAATTGAAAAGGCGTAGTCCGGGAATGATGACGCTTATCTTTATGGCCATATCAGTGGCATATTTTTATAGCGCTGCTACGGTATTTGGTCTAAAAGGTGTTGATTTTTTCTGGGAATTGGCTACGCTTATAGCCATCATGCTGCTCGGGCATTGGATAGAAATGAAAAGCATCTTAGGAGCTTCAAAGGCATTGCAGCTCTTGGTAGGCATGATGCCTGCAGAAGCACATAAAATCGTTGGAGATACCATTAAAGACATTAAACTTGAAGACCTCTTAAAGGATGATGTCATACTCATTAAATCCGGCGAAAAGGTGCCGGCTGATGGTGTTGTTGTTGATGGTGAAAGTTATATCAACGAGTCCATGCTAACCGGTGAGTCAAAACCTGTAAGAAAAGAAACAAATGACAAGGTTATCGGAGGTTCTATTAATGGAAACGGATCCCTAAAGGTCAGGGTCGTCAATACGGGCAAAGACAGTTATTTAAATAAGGTCATAAAAATGGTAGAAGAAGCCCAGAATACCAAATCCAAAATGCAAAACCTCTCGGACAGGGCTGCCAAATGGCTTACATATATCGCTCTAACTATTGGTTTTGGTACTTTGGCAGTATGGTTATTACTGGGATTTCCATTTGTTTTTGCGCTCGAACGCATGGTGACTGTAATGGTTATCGCTTGTCCTCATGCCCTAGGTCTTGCCATACCACTTGTCGTAGCAATCTCTACAGCTGTATCTGCGCAAAATGGATTGCTCATCAGAAACAGAACTGCATTTGAAGAGTCGCGTAAAATTTCGGCATTGCTCTTTGACAAGACAGGTACATTGACCAAGGGAGATTTTGGAGTTACAAGAATGGAGTCTGTTCAAGAGTCATATCCTGTTGACGAAATACTCAGATTGTCCAGTGCACTTGAACAAAGCTCAGAGCATCCTATTGCCGTAGGTATAATGAAGAAAGTAAAAGAAAAGAATATTACTGTACCAAGTCTCACCAATTTTAATGCCATAACAGGCAAAGGTGTAGAAGGAAATGTCGAGGGTAAAGAAATTAAGATAGTAAGTCCCGGATATCTAAGAGACGAAAAAATAAGTATTCCGCAAGATGCATATAGTGATGCTGCTGAAACGGTAGTGTTTGTTCTAATTGATAATCAACTTGCGGGATATATCGCACTCTCTGATGAAATTCGGCCGGAATCTGCGGAGGCCATTCAAGTTTTCAAAAGAAACAATATAAAAGTTCTTATGGCAACCGGAGACAACGAAAAAACAGCTAAAGCCGTGAGTGAAAAACTTGGTTTAGATGGATATTTTTCAGAGGTGTTGCCACACCAAAAAGTTGAAATAGTGGACAAATTACAAGCTGATGGAGAGTTTGTAGCGATGACAGGCGATGGTGTAAATGATGCCCCCGCCTTGGCAAAGGCCAATGTTGGAATCGCTGTAGGATCAGGAACCGATGTTGCGGCAGAGACAGCTGATATCATTTTAGTCAATAGCAATCCTAAGGATATCGCCAATTTGATTTTATTTGGCAAGGCAACATATAATAAGATGATCCAAAACTTGATTTGGGCAACTGCTTACAATATTGTTGCGATCCCGCTTGCTGCAGGTGTGTTATATGCTAAGGGATTCGTATTGGGACCGGCTATTGGAGCAGTCTTTATGAGTTTAAGCACTATAATCGTTGCAATTAATGCACAATTGTTGAAAAGAAAATTAGGAAGCTCATAATACCAGTATTAAGCCCTTACAGCATTCTTTATACGGATTTCTTTTGTATATATTTGTCCGGAATAGTTCGCATCAATGTGTAGGGATAGTACTTGGATAATTCATCTCCTTGTATATTGATGTGTGCTTGCACTGATTTTAGATAGTTTAGAAAATACAATATAAGCGGTACAAACGATTATGAAGAAATTGTAAAATATATTATAAATAAAATTTACTATTAAAAGCAAGACTAACCACCGAGCAATATGATTTTAAGAAAAGTGTGAATCATATCCTTCAATACTGATCAATTGGGAAATTAAACCTAATCAAATGGTCGATTTCGGATTGTTGAATGTGTTATAAGTATTTTAGAATGTTAGATGACTTGCATGATGCTCTCCGCTATTAAAAAAATAAAATTTAACAAAATTGTGAATTGTAACAATTATACTATTGCGATAAATGTATCGAATGTTAGTATATTTTCTACATGCCGAAATCAGAATGGATTTTGCCTTCATCCGTTAAATATTGCCACCGATCTATTAAGTCAATAAGAACATGGGTATAAATTAGTATGTCTAAATCCATAGTAGAAAAAGCATCACTACAATGATATATTGATAGATTTCAAGGCGACTTTATTCCTACCCTTTAATAATAAGAATATCACAAACTATTAAACTATGAAAGACTTAGATAAAATTACAATTAAACTAAAAGATTTAAAAACATGTTATAGAATCATTCTTCTAGGATTAATGGTAATCATTATTGCATTTTTTATGGATTTCTTCAACAACCTATCCGAATCTCCCATTATGTTTATCCGGATGATGGGTATGCCGGCGCGATTTTTAGGCTTGGGAATTACGCTTTTTGGAGTTGGTCGTCATCTTCATTTACTCCATCTCAATATTCTAAAAATGGATCGGAGTAAATCAATGGAATTGTGAAAAGAATCATCACACAAAAGAAGTGTACTCCCGATTATACCATATCGCAACAATCATCCTCATAACTACAAAAGAAGTAATCCGAGATGGCTTGTTATTGGATAGTTCTACCGTATATTTGCATTGGGTTAATAGACAAATTTTACCATCCTGTTAGAATAGAATAAAAACATGAAACATACATACAAAATATACGGAATGACATGCAACGGTTGTACAAACAGCGTTGAAAATGTCCTGCTAAATCTTAAACCAATCACCAAAGTTACCGCACACCTTAAGGAAGAATCAGTAGATATCGAGATGTCATCACACGTTTCAATTGAGAAACTCCAAGAGACTCTACTTAAAGGGGGGCTTCATTATACGATAGCAATGCCTGATGATGATCGTGCGCAAAGTCAGCATAATCATGAGCATAAAAAAGTTGAGAATGGCAACGGTGTCTTCTATTGTCCAATGCACTGCGAAGGTGACAAAACTTATGATCAAGCGGGTTCATGTCCGGTATGTGGGATGGATCTATTAGAACAGCCGTCATTGCAGCAGAGCGTACAATACACGTGTCCAATGCATCCAGAAGTTGTCAAGGATGAACCCGGAGCTTGCCCTATATGTGGTATGGATCTGATTCCCATGGAGCCCTCTGAGAGTGAAGAAGATAAAGCATATAGAAGTCTGCTGAGAAAAATGTGGATTTCATCTATATTCACCGTGCCCATATTTGTCCTAGCAATGACGGATTTGATCCCCAACAACCCCCTGCTGAAGCTAATGCCACAGAGTTCTTGGAATTGGGTTCAGCTGGTATTGTCACTACCGGTAGTCTTTTACACCTGCTGGATGTTCTTCGAACGAGCTTGGATATCGATCAAAACCATGAATCTCAACATGTTTACCTTGATCGGTATCGGTACTGGAGTGGCTTGGTTGTTCAGTATTATTGCGATGTTTTTTCCGGAGGTATTCCCAGATCAGTTTAAAACCGAATCCGGTACTGTCTTTGTATATTTTGAAGCCACAACCGTGATATTAACGCTCGTTCTACTCGGTCAACTGTTAGAAGCGCGTGCACATAGCCAGACAAGTGGTGCAATCAAAGAATTGCTCAAGTTGGCACCGACGGAAGCCACACTTGTGACACCACAAGGAGATCAGGTGATATCAATACACAAAATCAAAAAAGGAGATTTGCTACGTGTTAAACCCGGCGATAAGATTCCGGTAGATGGGACGATCAAGGATGGACACAGTAGCATTGACGAGAGTATGATCACAGGAGAACCCATCCCAGTTGATAAAAAGGATGGTGACAATGTCAGCTCAGGGACGATCAACGGTACAAAGTCCTTTGTCATGGTGGCAGAAAAAGTGGGATCTGAAACCTTGTTATCTCAGATCATTCAGATGGTAAATAATGCCAGTAGAAGCAAGGCTCCTATCCAAAAATTGGCGGATAAAATATCCAAATACTTTGTTCCCATTGTCATTATTGTAGCCATAGTGACCTACTTTGTCTGGAGATACTTCGGGCCAGAACCGGCGATGGTGTTTGGATTTGTCAACGCAATAGCCGTACTGATAATCGCTTGTCCGTGTGCATTGGGATTGGCCACTCCGATGTCTGTGATGGTTGGCGTCGGCAAAGGTGCTCAAAATGGTGTCTTGATCAAAAATGCTGAAGCACTTGAAAATCTCAATAAGGTAGATGTCCTCATTACTGACAAAACCGGAACCATCACCGAAGGTAAGCCATCGGTAGAGAAAATAAGCAATGAAAGCGGAGCACAAGACATGCAACTGCTCGCATATATCTATGCACTCAATCAATATAGCGAACATCCACTTGCTGAAGCGATAGTGAAATATGCTCGTGAAAAGAATATCCAACTCCTCCAGTCCAGTGATTTTGAAGCAATAAGAGGCAAAGGCGTTGTCGGAGTGGTTGACAATAAACAAGTAGCCACCGGCAACAAAAAGCTTATGGAGCAAATAAACGCGCAACTCTCTAAGGAAATAGACGCTATGGTTATTGCTGAGCAAGAGCTTGGAAAGACGGTTTCTTATATTTCCATTGACGGTATAGTTAGAGGATTTGTCAGTATATCAGACGCCATTAAAGAGACGAGTAAAGAAGCCATTAGGCTATTGCAAAAACGAGGAATAGAAGTAATCATGTTGACAGGTGATAATGCCCGAACGGCCAAGGCAGTTGCCGATCAACTCAATCTGTCCAGTTTTAAAGCCGAATGCCTACCCGAGGACAAACTAAAAATCATCCAAGACTTGCAAAATCAAGGTAAAGTTGTCGCCATGGCAGGTGATGGGATCAACGATGCCCCAGCCCTCGCTCAATCCGATGTCGGTATCGCCATGGGTACAGGCACAGACGTCGCTATTGAAAGTAGTGAAGTGACACTTGTAAAAGGAGATTTGCTCGGTATTGTAAAAGCCAAGAATCTGGGGACAGAAGTAATGAAAAATATTAAGCAGAATCTATTTTTTGCATTTATTTATAATGTTCTAGGAGTGCCTGTCGCAGCTGGATTATTGTATCCCTTTTTTGGTATTCTTTTATCGCCAATGATTGCAGCCGCTGCTATGAGTTTTAGTTCGGTATCTGTTATCACCAACTCCCTGAGGCTTAGAAACATATCTTTGAAGTAATTTTATTGACATTAAAATAAATAATTGTGCAACTCTCCAGATAAGATTCTGAAAAGATGTGTTAAAAATAATAATGACTATGAAAAATAAAAAAACTCATAAACATGCCCAAAATCATAGTGCATCTCGTAAAAGTTATGACACCCTCTCTGAAGCCATCAACGACGCATATAAACGAGGATACACATATGATTTTAATTTAAAAGATAGTTTCTTAGAATGTAGAGCCATAGAAAAACATTACACCCCGGAGCAATTTGAAATAGTCGAAATGTATCGATTTGAAGGAATGAGCAGTGTTGATGATAGCTCCGTTTTATATTTTATAGAAGCTGAAGATAATCGAAAGGGCATATTGGTAGATTCTTACGGAGTCTATGCCGAGGCGCTCTCATATGAAATGCTTCAGAAATTACGCTTTAGAAGATAATACACACTTAACATTTATTCATCTTACATCATCCTTTCAATCATGAACAATTATACCAAACAACTATTCTTTATTGCAATAATCAGCCTTACAGGTTGTCAACAAGTCACCGCTCCTTTGGATGATTCCTCTTACATAGATGTCAAGACTGAAAAAGAAGCCGTCAAATCAGTTATGAAAAGCTATAAAGACGCTATTCAAAATCTAACTTCAGAGGGCACCACTGAACTATTTACTGATGATGCCACAGTCTTTGAGTCAGGAGGATCTGAAGGAACTTATGCCCATTATTTAGAGCACCATCTCGGTCCCGAACTTGGACACTTCAATAGTTTTATATTTTCGGATTATACCATTGATGTGCAAGTTGACTTGCCCTATGCCTTTGTCAGCGAATCATATATTTATACAATAGACATAAAACCCAATGAAGAAAAAGGTACAGAAGGCCGAATCATTAAAAAGAGAGGTGTCGCCACGTCGGATCTCAAAAAGATAGATGGCACATGGAAAATCACTAAAACGCACTCTTCTTCAAGGAATATTAGAAAATCATCACATTAAATATTCATCCACTCAAAATATATATAGCATTAAAAAGACTAAGAATGGATCACCGGTTCAACAAATAGCAGGTGTAAACTTTCAGATGATATATCTATACCCTCTGATCCGTTAATCACCATTCCAACGTAAATAATTATTAACACTTATACTAATAAATTAAAGCAACAGATACATGTCAACATTAACAAACAAATCAATACTCATACTTTTTACAACTATGTTTATGATCGCTTGTAGTTCAAACAAAAATACAATGCCCATGGCCGATCAACATGATCATAGTAAAATGTCCGAACAAAAAACACCAAAAAAAGTACTGAGTCCGCACACCTCCGCAATGGCTATGATCGGAGACGCACATATCCATATTGATTATTCCTCTCCGGGAGTAAGAGACCGGATTATATTTGGTGGGTTGTTGTCCTATGATCAAGTCTGGCAAGCAGGGGCTCATATGGCTACTTGGATCGAAACCAATAAAGACCTCAAAATCGATGGTAAAACACTAAAGGCAGGTAAATATGGTTTTTTTGTAATTCCATCAAAAAACCAATGGATTGTTATTTTTAATACCAATTGGGATCAACATGGCAAAGATGAATACGATCCCAAAGATGATGTATTACGTATGGAAGTGCCCGTTGAAGTATCAGATGAGATTACAGAACACCTGATCTATAATATAACATCCAGCAGTGATAACAGTGGATCGATAGAATTGGCCTGGGAAAAAGTTAAAATCTAAGTACCATTCAAAATCCTGTAATCTAAATGGTAAAGAGAAGTACGGCCGTCAAAATTAGAAAAACACATCGATACCTTGGTATCTTTATCGGGATTCAATTTCTGATGTGGACGATTAGCGGTCTATATTTTAGCTGGACGGATATAGACGAGATCCATGGAGACCAATATAAAAACTTGGAATATCA
>JAJRXG010000141.1 GCA_024276375.1 Bacteroidota bacterium
CAAGGGAAAACCATAGTTTTGGTAAGTCATGAGATGGCATTGATTGAACAGTATTGTAACAGGATGTGTGTCATTACGAATGGAGAGATTGTTGATTTGGGAATTCCGGAGGAGGTAGTTCCTCGTTATATTAATTCTTATCACCAATGAGTTCGGATAAAAAAGTATGCCTTTTTATCGTAGGTATGCATCGTAGTGGTACTTCTGCTTTGGCTGGTAGTGTATATCGCATGGGGTTTAATATTGGCAAAAACCTTATGCGCCCAACAGCGTATAACCCTCGTGGATATTATGAGAACATGGAGGTTTTTAGGCTTAATGAAGAGATACTCTCTAGGGTCAATCTACGGTGGAATGTTGTTCCAGAAAGTTTTAAGATCAAGATTGCAGAAGAAGATAAAAGAAAATTTAAGAATCAAATTAAAAATCTTCTTTCGGAAGAGTTCGGTTTATCGGATAAAGTAGTAATAAAGGATCCAAGAATTTCCCTTTTCCCAGATCTATGGACAGAAGCAGTAAGTGAGTTGGGATATATAAGTAAATTTTGTATTTGTTATCGAGACCCTATTGATGTATGTAATAGTTTGTATAACAGGGATGGGATGAGTTATGAGCAGGCTTCCTTCTTGTATCTTTTTTATATAGGTCGGGCTATTAGACAGACAAGTGACCACGAACGTATACTTGTTGATTATAAAGACTTACTTTCTGCGAAGAGCAATTACTTTACTTATTCTCCTTTTTTCAACAAGTTGTATGCTAATATAAATCGAGCGTCGATTGATGAATTCATTGATGGCAATTTGAATCACAGTGTGGATAGTAGAGATGTTAGAGTTGTGTTGCCGCCCTTTGTGTTGCAAACATATGAGTATTTATCCCAGGAAGATTATAAGAAACTCATAGTGATTTATGACAAACTCAAAACAGTCAAACCGAGTTTTAATAATGCTTGTGTAGATGATCTAAAAGAAAGTCTTAGAGATGTCAAAAAAGCTAAGGAAGAATTAACTGTAAAATTTGAGATAGAACGATCAGAATTGATCTCTCAATTAAACACTACTCAATTGATTGGAGAGAAACAAATGATTGCCCTTTCTAAACAGGTAGAGAGTTCCAAGAAAATTCTTAATGAGATAAAATTAGAAAGCAATAAAAAAGTTGAAGATCTGATAGCTAAAAACAAGGAGTTAAGTAGTCATATTGACACTTTAAAAAGCGATCATAGAAAGGCAGTAGATTTGTTGAATATGTTGAATGAAGAAGAGAAGGCGATACAACAGATCCAAATCGAAGAAAGTAGGAATAAGATTAAAAGCCTTGTAGTAGCGATAGAGGCAATACAAAAGGACAAAGAAATCCTACGAGTACATAAGAATCAGTTGCATGGGAAGCTAACTAAAAAGGATTCAGAACTTCTGAGTTTAAAGAATTCCTTTAGTCATAAACTAGGGTTTGCTCTTACTTTGCCAGTACGGGTATTGTATGAACTGGGAGGCTTAGTTAACTTACGTACTATCCGTCTTATGCCTATGATGGCTAAGGTGCTGCTGCGAAATCCAAGGTTAGCTATCCGAGCTATTAAGCCACACAACATTAATAAACTCAAGTTAGCTGTTAATTTGGAGGATTCTAAGTTAACATCAAAGAATATTTCAGAGTACTTTCTACAACTCAATGAGTTTGAAGTCGAGGGTAGTAAAGCAGGAAAAAATGACATCGTATGGAAGGTTGATGAGGCTGGATATTTTAGTGATGTCATCATGGTAAGGGGCTGGGCTATTGCTAAAAATGGAATCAAAACCGTAGAGATAAGACTTCTTGGCCAGAATTGGTTGCAAATGGAATATGGACGAAAGCGTCCAGATATAGGACTTGTTTATCCAGGATATAAAAATAGTTCCAATTCCGAATTTTTTATTAATATAAAACAAAAGTACTTAGGTCAAGATGTATTCATAAGAATTGTTTCTCATCAAGGTGTAACACTTGAATCAAAGATTGATCTTGAAGATAAGGAAAAGTTCCTTAACCTATCATTGAATGACCAATATTATAAATTTCTTAAGCAACAGAAAGACCATGACCCTCCTATCGATTATTATGAAAGAGAGATACAGTCCTTTCATTACAATCCGCTCATATCTATTGTTGTTCCCGTTTATAATGTGGATCCTCAATGGCTAGATGCATGTATTCGATCAGTCGTTAATCAGTATTATACTTCGTGGGAATTGTGCATGTATGATGATGCTTCTACTAATTCACAAACCATTGAGTGTCTAAGACAATGGGAAAATAAGGACCCAAGGATTAAAATAGCCTATGGAGAAACCAACTTACACATATCAGAAAGCAGTAACCAAGCCATTTTATTGGCTTCAGGGGAGTATATTGGTTTGTTAGATCATGATGATGAGTTAACTAAAGACGCATTGTTTTATGTAGTTAGAGCCTTGAATGATAATGACGCCCTAAAGTTTATTTATTCAGATGAAGATAAGATTGATATGTATGGACGACGCATCGATCCACACTTTAAGTCTGATTTTAATCTTGATATGTTAAGATCAAATAACTATATTGCCCATTTTACGGTTATCTCAAAAAAAATCGGAGATAAGGTTGGCTGGTTCTCTAAGGGTTTGGAAGGCTCTCAAGATCATGACTTATACTTAAAGGTTATTGATAACATTTCAGTTTCTAGCATTTTACATATTCCACGGGTATTGTATCATTGGAGGAAGATCCCAGGTAGTACGGCAGAGGTATTTGACAATAAGAACTATGCCATATCAGCAGGTATACGTGCTATAAAGAGACATTTGGATCGGAGAGGGATAAAAGGAAAGGTGGAGAAGGGGCTTTGGCGTGGTAGTTATAAAGTCACTTATAGGTCTAATGGTCTACCCAAAGTTAGTATAATAATTCCATTTAGAGATCATGTTCAATTGCTTAAGAATTGTATCAACAGCATAAAGGCGAACACCGAGTATACTAATTATGAACTAATACTTGTCAATAATAATAGCTCTGCTCCAGACACATTGACTTACTTACAAACGCTTGCTGAGATGGATCGGATTATGATCGCGAATTATACTGATGAATTTAATTATAGTAAAATAAATAATTGGGCGGTTCAAAAGGCGGAAGGTGAGTTAGTGCTTCTACTAAATAATGATATCGAAGTGATTTCACAGGGTTGGTTAAAGGGAATGGTTCACTATTTTCATAGAGATGATGTCGGGGCTGTGGGCGCTAAGTTGTTGTATGATGATGATACGATTCAGCATGCTGGCGTAATACTTGGTATTGGTGGTGTCGCGGGTCATTCTCATAAGTATTTACATAACGAACAAAATGGTTATTTTTCTCGTCATCGCACCATTCAGAATCTATCCGCTTGTACAGCAGCTTGTCTCATGGTTCGCAAGAAATTATTTAATAAAGTTAGAGGATTAGATGAAGATAATCTTAAAATTGCCTTTAATGATGTCGATTTGTGTTTGAAAATCCGAGAAGCAGGGTATCTAATTGTATATACTCCTTATGTGGAGTTGTATCATTTTGAATCTAAATCAAGAGGGCTGGAAGATACACCTGATAAGTTAAGAAGATTTAAGAAAGAGGTTAGTTATTTTAAAGAAAAATGGTCAGCAATATTGACGAAAGGAGATCCGTATTACAATTCTAATCTATCTTTGGAGAAAGAGGATTTTAGTTTAAATATTAGTTAAATGATTTGTCTCAGCTTAGATTAAAAGTAAATTAAATGAGCTTTTTAGAGTATAGGGTTAAGGGGTATAAGTTTCTATCGGGAGAAGGTATTGAGATAGGGGCGTTTGAGCATCCTGCAAGTTTGGGTGAAGATTGTAAGGTCAAGTATGTTGATGTTATTACTAGAGAGGAGGCTAAAGCATTGTTTCCAGAAGTAGATCATGATACTCTTCGAGAAGTTGACTATGTCTTGGATGTGAGCAAAGATGGTTTGAGCATCTTTGGGGATAGTAGTATAGATTTTGTAATCATGAATCACGTTATTGAGCATTTAGCCAATCCTGTGAAAGTCTTGATGGAACTCTTTCGAGTTGTTAAGACAGGAGGTCATGTAGTTATTGCTATCCCCGATAAGCAATATACCTTTGATAAGCTACGACCATTGACTTCATTTGTGGAGCTGGAATATAGGTATCGAGACAATGTAAATGAAACTGTACCCGATGATTATAGAGATATGGTGACATATGTACACCCGGAGTTATTATTACACGACGAGGATCATATTTATAAACATCTGGAGAGCTTCAAAAGGAGAAGAGAGCATGTGAATATTTGGACATCGGAGTCATTTCAAGTGTTTTTAAATAAAGCAATGGAGATATGTGATGTTGAAGCCACTCCCGTTTATCAAGTAGTGGCGAAAGTAAACGGGTTTGAGTACTTTGGAGTTTGGAAAAAACTACAAAGAGTATGAGGATTCTTGTAACTGGAGGATGTGGTTTTGTAGGTTCAACTATTTGTATTGGATTAAAGGAGAAGTATCGCAATTTTGAGATCATTGCATTTGACAATCTGAAAAGACGTGGTTCGGAACTCAATATCCCTAGGTTGCGAGAACATGAAGTGTCATTCATTCATGGGGATGTGAGGATAGCAAGTGATTTTGATCGTATTGATGATATATCAGTTATAATTGATGCTTCTGCGGAGCCTTCTGTACTTGCCGGTATCGAAGGTTCTACGGACTATTTAATTGATACTAATTTTAGCGGCACGATTAATTGTCTGAACCTAGCGAGAAAATGGAAAGCCAAGTTTATTTTCCTATCAACTAGTAGGGTTTATTCTATACCACAATTAGAACATGTCCGTTATGTCGAGGATGAGACAAGATTTAGATTGTTGGCGGATCAGAATTGTGCAGGTGCATCAGATAACGGATTCACAGAAGATTTTCCGACAGGTGGTTACAGGTCATTGTACGGTACAACTAAACTTGCCTCCGAATTGGCGATAGAGGAGTATCATCATTTGTTTGGATTGGACACCATTATTAACCGATGTGGCGTATTGACAGGGCCATATCAGATGGGCAAGGTAGATCAAGGGGTTGTTGTCCTTTGGATGGCTCGCCATTTTTGGCCAAAGCAATTAAAATATATAGGTTTTGGAGGTACAGGTAAGCAAGTAAGGGATATATTGCATATTGATGACCTCGTTTCTTTAATTGATTTTCAGTTATCTAATTTTGATTTGTTTAATGGACAAGTCTTTAATATTGGTGGAGGTTTGGAGGTTAGCATTTCGCTGCGAGAGCTTACCGCAATGTGTGAAGAAGTCACCGGCAACAAGATCGAGATTATAGGCCAACCCGAGAACCGTGTGGCGGATATACCGATTTATATAGCAGATACAACGAAAGTTTTTCGATGTGCTAAGTGGCAACCTAAAAAGGGTGTTATGGAAGTATTAAAAGATGTATTTATTTGGTTGAGTAATGACGAGACTAGGTTGAAAGAATTACTGTCTTAAATATTTGATTTTGGTTATAAGCATTATATTTTGGAGCTGAATGTACTTGAGTGTTTTATATATTAGATGTTGAGACTAGGTTTTTTTAGTTAAAACGATTATAAATATGGTTTAAGTTAGATATTAGAGCATTAACAGAAAAACCTAGAATGTTTTATAGCATTAAGAATTTAATTTGGATCCATTAAGATGGTTGCAGATGTAGCCTTAAAGTGGGTGTTTAAATATTTTAAGAAGTGTTAGTATGGAAGTAGCGTTAATCACAGGGTCTGCGGGTCTTATCGGTAGTGAGTCGGTGGCTTTTTTATCAGATAAATTTGATTTAATCGTTGGTGTAGATAATGATCTTAGGTCATACTTCTTTGGTGAGCAAGCTTCTACTCAATGGAGTAGATCAAGGTTGGAACGGGAATTTGACAATTATGAGCATTATAATTGTGACATACGATCCTTAGAAGATTTAAAGATTATATTTAACGAATATAATTGTGAAATTAAACTTATCATTCATACTGCTGCTCAACCAAGTCATGATTGGGCAGCCAATGAACCCTTGACCGATTTTACTATTAACGCCAACGGCACATTAAATATGTTGGAGTTAACAAGACTTAATTGCCCTGACGCAGTTTTTGTTTTTACATCAACCAACAAGGTTTATGGAGATACACCAAATAGGTTGCCCTTGGTGGAGTTAGAATCTCGGTGGGAAATTCAAGAATCACATCCCTATTTTAAGTTGGGGATTGATGAACAGATGAGTATTGATCATTCTAAGCATTCTCTATTTGGAGCCTCTAAGGTCGCAGCCGATGTTCTTGTACAGGAATATGGAAAGTATTTTGGGATGTCAACTGGTGTGTTTCGCGGAGGGTGTCTTACTGGACCCAATCATTCTGGTGCTCAGTTGCATGGTTTTCTCTCATATTTAATGAAATGCGCGATTACTGATGACCCATATACCATCTTTGGCTATAAAGGAAAACAAGTTCGTGATAATATTCATAGTTGGGATTTAGTCAATATGTTTTGGTATTTTTACAAAAACCCTAGACAGGGGGAAGCCTATAATGCAGGAGGTGGTAGGCATAGTAATTGTTCCATGCAAGAAGCTATTAAAATGTGCGAGAAACTTACTGGAAAGGGGATGAACATTACTTATTCTGACACAAACCGTAGTGGCGATCATATATGGTGGATAAGTGATGTTTCTAAGTTTAAAAACCATTACCCTGAATGGAATTGGAAGTATGATATCAATGATATTATTAAACAGATATATGATAGCATGATGAAACGAGTGAGTAAGTAGAATGCTGTTAAGTATTGTAATACCAGCGTATAATGAAGAGGAGTCCATAAAGCAGACTATTAGTGCTATTGCATCTAAGTTAGCAACAACAGGTATACCTCATGAAATCCTAGTTGTAAACGATAATTCTAAGGATCATACGGAGGGTGTCCTTAAGGAATTAAGTGAAGAATATACTTTTGTTAGATATGTCAATAATCTTGGCCCTAATGGGTTTGGCTATGCTGTAAGATTCGGCTTAGAGCGGTTTAAAGGGGATTGTGTTGCTATTATGATGGCAGATCTTTCTGATAGTCCCGATGATCTAGTGAGGTTTTATAACGAAATGATCAAAGAGAATTGTGACTGTGTATTTGGAAGTCGATGGATCAAAGGAGGGTATGTAGTTGATTATCCCCGGGTGAAAAGAGTTATTAACCGTGTCGCAAATAAAATAATTCAACTCGTTATGAATATTGGTTATAATGATACTACCAATGCCTTTAAGCTGTATAGGAAGGAAACAATTGAAGGGGTAAAACCATTTTTATCACCACATTTTAATTTAACTATAGAACTACCTTTAAAAGCAATAATAAGGGGATATTCATATAGAGTTATCCCTAATTCCTGGACAAATCGGCAGTTTGGTGAGTCTAAACTTAAAATCCGAGAGATGGGAAGTCGATATTTCTTTATACTGATGTATTGTTTTATTGAGAAGTACTTCTCACGTAATGATTTTAGGAAGAAGTGGTAGATTCCCTTATAGAATGAAGTCGATGTTTATAAAAGAAGTATCAAGTATTTCAATGGATAAAATCATCCTATGGACACTGTCTATAATACCCTGCATAGTCCTAGGAATTTTTGTTTACAACTATGCCATAAACATACCGTTTTGGGATGACTATGATGTGGTATTACGATATTTGATTGATTTGTATAATGCTTCTAATTTCAATGAATTACTAGAAGTATTATTCCAATCACATAATGAGCATCGGATAGTTGTCCAAAGAATTATTGTATTTTTAGATCACTTTTTTTATGGAGAGGTAAGTTTTGAGAGGTTTCTGTTCTATGCCTATATTGTGATGATTACTTTACTTGCCATCCTTCATGCATCCTATAAAAATTTATTCTTACTTGCAATAGCATCTTTGGCATTGTGTATACCCAGAGTGGATTTAAATTTTTGGACTACAAGTGGTCTTCAAAATGTGGGAGTCTTGGTTTTTGCATTTGGAGCATTTAAGTATATAGATCTGAACACTAGCTATAAAAACATTTTTATAGCTAGTGTAATGGCACTTTTTTCTATTCTCACATCTGCGAGTGGTGTTTTGACATTTATAATTGGTTTTTTTTTCATGGTTGTTAAGAACAAGCATTTTAAACAATCATTGACTATTTATTGGGGACTTATAAGTGTAGCCGTAATAAGTTGGTTTCTTTTGAACTATAGTAGTCCTAAAGGACATCCTGGTATCATGTTACATACTATACAAGAATTAGGTCAATTGGGAGCGCATTCTTTTTTGTTGTCAACATCATTTTTTCGTGTGGTACTAAGAACTATTTGGGCACAATATATCGCTGGATTCGCTTTTCATGTAGTTTGGATTTATATGTTATATAAATACAAGAATATTATAATTAGATATCCACTGGAGTTATCAATGTTTGTTTTTATGTTACTCAATAGTTGGATGATTTCTATCTCACGACATGGTTTGGTGCTTTGCAAGCCAACAGCCAGAGATACGAAATTGTTTCAGCCTTATTGTTTATCACTTTTCTTGGACTTCTGTTTAGAGTGATAACAATTAAAAGAGTCGTAAAATGGAGTATGGTTTTATTTTTCTTAATAAACTTTATCTTAAACGTAGTTTTCAATTCTGATCGTATTGATCTATATCATAACCAACTTTTAGCGTCTTCTGTGGGATATACATACAGGATACCCGAACTGATTCAGTATCCTTCGGTGAGTTTAGGTATCAGTTTGATAGAACAGAGTGAGGAAAGAAATCTTTATATAAACCCTGATTTTAGTTCCATTAATAAGTTGGTAGATTCTATAGAGGTGAACTTAAAACCATCAAACAAATCTCAATCAGCATGGGGTGTGAAGATTAATTCCGATAAAAAGTTGTATGTATCAGGTTGGGCCGTATTTAAAGGTATTGATAGCAAGAAAACAGAGATCTTTTTTGTTTTGAAAAATACGGAAATGAGTTACTTGTTCTCTTGTCTTCCATTCAATCGTGAAGATGTAACCGAAGCATTTAAGGACGGAGTGAATTATAACCATTCAGGTTTTGGTTTTTTAGCCTTAAAGGATGATATACCAATTCCTTCTGGCGAGTATGAATTGGGAATAGCAATTCGCGAGATTGGAAGTACTGATTTATATTATGACACTAAAGGAGTTATGATAAGTACTTTGATTAGTGAGGAAGGGATTAAAAGTATGGACATTTCTTCTCTTGAGCAGCTTAGCATTACCGCCGCTTTTGGTGTCAAACATAATAAAAAAGTCACCACCATAGATGGATGGGCCTTTTTGAGCGCTCAACCCGCATTGCGCACTCAAAAGAAGGTACTTCTTAAGCCAGAAAATTCTTCTATGGCTTATGTTTTTACGCCTAAGGTTGTATTCAGAGATGATGTGACAAGACATTTTAATGATGGGAACAACTATGATTTTAGTGGTTTTGAATACTCTTTTCAGCCGGATTTACTTGATTTGCCCAATGGAGTATATGAAGTTGGCCTTATGCTATCTACAGCCACTGAATCCAGCTATATATTTAATGGAGTAATTATTAGCATCCCATAGATGATACTAAACACATTTAAAAAATATTGGCCAATTTTATTATTGCTTACTCTAGCAGTCGTTACTGTAGGTGTTAATCCGATATATGAAACCAATGCTCCTATGGATCTATTGGTTAGCAATCCAGGGTGGAGTAGAATAATAGAAAGTGAAGTCGAAGTTGAGAATCCCGCCCGATCTGATGTAATTGATGCATTGATACCTGGGCAAAAGCGGTCTTTACCTAGAATGTTAAAAATTATAGACAATTTACCATATTTATATCATACTGCTATACCTGTCAAAGTTCTTTTCAACCCTGATTTTTGGCCTGCGTTTGTTCTGAGTATAGAAAACCAGTTTTATGTAAGAACTGTGTTTCGGTTGCTAGTCGCTGGTTATGGAATGTTTTTGTTTTTAAGTCTTTTTATTAGATCTAAGCTGGCTATTTTATTTGGATCGATCACATTTATGTTCAATGGGTTTCATTCGGCTTGGATATATTGGCCACATGTTGGCGTGACAATGTGGTTACCTTGGATGCTTTGGACTGTTACTATGGTATTAAGAAGCTCTAGACCGGTTATATACGGAGTAGGTCTGGCGCTTTTCTGTACTTTTGCTATTTATGCATGGTTTCCAAGTGTAGCCGCCTATAGTTTTTATGCCACTGGAATATGGATTATTATTCTTGGCATATACTATCGAGATTTATTAGATATTAAGAAACGAGTATTCTTATTGTCAATAGCCATTGTAATTGCCATTCTCAATGCTATCGTACTGTTGGTAGAAAAGAAGGAAATGCTTTTTGACACCTATCAGGTTATCAAGGATCGCGTTAATTATGGGGGATCTGCATTAGAATGGGAACATCTTCGGTTATTGTTTGATCCTAATTATTTAGGAGAACCTTTTCCGGAAATTAGTTTGTTTGCGGGCAGGTTGGCCATCATACTTGTACTTGTAGTTTTGCCGTTTAAAATTAGAAGTATTGTATCAGTAAGCAGAACGAGAGTACTACTTATCTTTGCATTTATTATTCTTCTAATTTCTTTTTCTATTGGTTGGGAGTTGTTGGATGCCCGATTGGTGCGTTTGATTCCCACTTTTAGTTTTAATCCATGGCAGAGAATTACTATCTTACTTTGTTTTTCATTGTCAGTTATAGCCTCTCTTGTTTTAAATTCATTTGAGTATTCCTCATGGTCGATTCCTTCCAGAATAGGGATGGCCTCCATTGTTCTTATCATGGTGGTGCTTCAGTGGGTTGACCTAAAAGAGCATTATCGTGATTATAACACCAGTGTGAGTAAAGACCTCTGGTATCCGGTGACGCCGACATTGGAATATTTGACAAACCATATTGGCTCACAGCAGAAGATTATGGCAGATAATTCCTTCTTTGTTCCGGGTACTTTAAGATATTATGGACTAGAAGATTGGTTCTCTCATGGATATAAAACACAATTATTCAGGGACTACTTGTCTAAATTAGTTGTTGATCCTCACGTTTCTAGTACTGCTGCAAGTTATACTTTTAGCGATATAGCTGGGTTTACGTCACCGTTTTTTGACATACTTTGTATTAAGTACATTGTCTCTGCTTATGCTAGCGACGTGTTCAGATTTTACCCTTCCTTTTGGAAGGGAGAATCAATACCTATCAATCTTAACAACGTCAAAAGTGTTTCGGTATCTTATATGCCCGATGTTGAGGTGAATATGGTCTCAGTAGGAGCTATTTTTGGTACTTATGACGATGATTACCTGAATAATCAGAAATTTGATATTCGGATACGTTCAGGTGTACTTGATACTGTTTTTCAAGTTAATGATAGAATTTATAATAATGAAACACATGTGTTTAAACTAGCTTATCCAATCACCTTGAGAGCCAACACAGATTATGAATTGTCCATCACATATAAATATAGTAATGATATTGCAATATGGGCAAAGGACAATGAATCTCCCAAATTGGCTTTTGGGATCAATCGTTCTTTAGATAATGATGGATGGCGTCAGAATAATCAGGAAAATCATGTTCTCTTGCTTGAGAATGAAAATGTGCCCAATGGTATATATGTGGTCGATAGCATTCATTATGTTGACTATCAATTGGATACTGTTGGGTTGTCTTTAGTAAACACTGTGGCTGCGGATTATTCATTTACTGTAAACCGTGAGATAGATGACCCGATTTGGGTGGTTTTGGCTATTAAGGATAGATTGCACTATAAATTGGTGGGACCCAATACAGATAAGGTCCAATCAATGCGATATATGGGGATATTTCCAGCTTTTAAGATTTCACACTCTGGTACCTATTACTTATACAACAGGCCCCCTTTGAAAACATTTTCTTGGTTTTTGACGCTTATAGGGATATTTTCGTTGAGTGCTGTCTTTGCGAAACGGAAGTACCTAAACCAACGTTTTTTCGTTGGTAATACCCAAAATTGGAGTATAATGTGATAGTCTCTTAGTCGATTTTAATTGGTTGATTTTGTAATTTATCTGCTCCTAATAATTGTTACGAAATAGTTTTTAGTTTACTTTGTATCTCCTCATCCAAATACCCGCCTACAATGAAGCACGGACTATCCCG
>JAJRXG010000142.1 GCA_024276375.1 Bacteroidota bacterium
AAAGGGGCTGTGCCTGCCGAGTGGATCCAATCTCACGGAGGATGACAGAAATCGGATCATGCGATCTTTAAAGCGCATTTTGGATTAGAGATTTGCTTCCAATGGCGTTATAAGGAAAAACAGGATCTAAGGATGTGTTTTGAGCATGGGAATAGACTTAGAAATCCCGCGATCTATCAACTTTTATGATTCCGGAGATAAAGGTGTGAAGTGTTACGAAAAACCCTGCTTTTTTTGGTAACTATTTAGCAACCACAAGTTTTTGCCAGATTTTCTTACGTAGCGATGCTACGCTGCAAAAAATATGGCTTCGACAGGAACAAAAATGCCTATTTACTGTCTAAGAACAGTGGTGCTGAATAGTTACTTTTTTTGTAATCAAATTTATAAATCAAACTTGTTTTGAACCAAATACACCAGATCCGCTTACGCAAAACCATTGGCCATTCTTATGGCCGATTTTGTTTGGGATACTGCGGCGATGCGTGTTGAATGGATTTTAAGATGAGATATTAGTGTTACGTGAATGTAGCCAAAGCAACAATGGGGATAGCACGGAATCAGAGTATGTCGATCTATACCTCAATAGCTACTGTGAATATGTTGCGGTGGCATATAGTTATGGCTCTTGAAGATCAAGAAGGGGAGATGGAGAAGAAGGTCACGAGCAGCAAAGGAATGTATAATTAAAGGGTTAAATCGAAATATATACGGTTATTTAGAGGTCTAAACCGAAATATATTACATTTATGAGATGATTAAGCGCATTTTAAACACTCAGATAGGTAATTATCTCGATGATAATAAAGCAATTGTTATTCTAGGAGCCCGACAAACTGGCAAAACGACTTTAGTTCATCAATTACTTGAAAATCAAAACAAAGTACTTTGGTTAAATGGAGATGATCTTGAAACAAGAAATTTGTTTGAGACTCTTACGCTTCAACAACTGACGGATATTGTAGCGGATCATGAATACCTAGTGATAGATGAAGCTCAAAGAATTAAGAATATTGGGATCAATCTTAAGTTGATAACGGATCAACTCCCACAGATAAAATTGATTGTAACGGGCTCTTCATCATTAGAATTGGCCAATGAGATTGTAGAACCTTTGACCGGACGTAAGTGGGAGTTTGAGTTGTATCCGCTGTCCTTTCAGGAGATGATGCAGGACCATGGATACTGGACGGAGCACCGCTTATTAGAGCGGCGTATGATCTATGGTTATTATCCCGAGGTAGTTACAAATCCAAAGCAGCAAGAAATCATCATCCGCAATTTGGCCAATGATTATCTATATCGCGATTTACTCGAATGGGGGAAAATCAAGAAAGCTGATAAAATACTTACGATATTGCGAGCAGTAGCATTCCAGATCGGTAGCGAAGTATCGTTTCATGAGTTAAGCAATCTTGTAGGATTGGATAAAGAAACGGTCGAACGGTATTTGGATCTTTTGCAAAAAGCATTTGTGATTTTCAAACTTCCCTCTTTTTCTCGAAACCTTAGAAATGAACTCAAGAAGTCCAAAAAGTTCTATTTCTATGATTTAGGTATCAGAAATGCTGTTATCTCAAATTTTAACCCCTTGCATCTTAGAAATGATGTAGGACAATTGTGGGAAAACTTTATACTTGTTGAGCGCCTCAAGCATACTCAATATTCAAATCTATTTTCTAACAAGTATTTTTGGCGCACATCCAGACAACAAGAAATTGACTATGTGGAGGATAGAGCAGGACGACTGTTTGCCTATGAATTTAAGTGGAATCCGAAGAAGAATGTGCGTATCCCTAAGAGTTTCCTTAATGCATATCCGGAGGCAGTGACCCAAATCATTACGCCCGACAATTACAAGACTTTCATCACGTGGCAATAACACATTTTGATCATAGCTACTAGTACATTACGAAGCAATTATCATGGAACACATGTGACCTTGGCAAATTTGACACGCAAGGATGCAGAGGAATACCAGAATTGGGTAGTCGAGTATTGTCTCCTGTCAATTATATATGAGATATGAAGAATATAAATGTTAGATTTGTTGAGTTGCAGGCTACTTGGGATGCAGGATAGAGTAACTTCACAACGTAACAAGAACAGCCGCACTAGGATCGGAGTAACTGAGCAAGCTCTTATCTTGTTGCTAAAATCAACAAAGCAAATTTGTTTTTAACTAAATACACCAAATCAGCTTACGCAACACGATTGGCCATTCTTATGGCCGATTTAATTTTTGTCGTAGCGTCAATCAGTATTGCAACCTTGTTGAGGTTTGACTTTACTATTGAAGAGGCTATTAAGTACCTACCACTCTTGTTGATGGTGGCGATTCCGATTCGCTTGATTACTTTCAGATGGTTTCGGACTTATGCTGTGATTGTAAGATATGCCGGGGCATCTGATATTATACAGGTGTTTTTGGCGGTTTCGGCCGGAAGTTTGTTTTTGGCAGGAATAGCGATTGTGCTCCGACCATATGGTATTTCGCTGCCACTTTCTGTTTTGGTCATAGACTATTTTTTGTTGGTTACTTTTATGGCTGGATTTAGGATGATGATGCCGATTTTGTTTTATTTCTTGACTAAGAATCAGGCATCGCAGACACAGATTATTCTTATCGGAGCAGGGCAACTTGGAGCGATTACACGAAATGTAATAAGGCAAGATCGAGAATCTAATTATAATATTGTCGCCATAATAGATGACAACAAAGATGTCAACAATAAATTCCTAGATGGCATACCTGTTTATGCGCCGAGCTACCTTCCCACATTAGTGGGAGATTGGAAAATCGAGAAGGCAATCTTTGCCATCCAAAGAATCTCCAACAAGCGCAAAAATGAGCTAGTAGAGCTTTGCTTGGAACACAATATACAAGTCCTTCAGGTGCCCTTTAAGAGTTCATGGATGAGTGAGGATTTTAAAGTAGATCAATTGCAAGAGATAGAGATTGAAGATCTTTTGAATCGAGCAGCAATTCGACTTAGTAGTGACCAATTGAGTAGTCAATAACAAGTAAGGTGGTCATGATCACAGGAGGAGCCGGATCAATAGGGAGTGAATTGGTACGGCAGATTATAAGGTTTGATCCTGCACAATTGATTGTAGTAGATCAAGCCGAGACGCCACTGGTCAATTTAGAGCTCGAATGTAAAGAGCGGCTTGACTTTTCAAATTTGGTTGCTATTATAGGAGATGTAAGTGACGCTAATAGGATGGATTCTATATTTAGAACATATCAACCCAGCATTGTTTTTCATGCTGCAGCATACAAGCATGTTCCAATTATGGAATCCTATCCGCGCGAAGCCATCAATGTCAATGTTAAAGGGACGCGAATCATCGCTGAACTGTCGGATAAATATAATATTGAAAAATTTGTAATGGTTTCAACCGATAAGGCCGTCAACCCTACCAATGTAATGGGCGCGACTAAGCGCATTGCTGAGATATTTATCCAAGCATTTGATAAACATAGCAAGACCAAGTATATCACTACACGATTTGGCAATGTGTTGGGATCTAATGGTTCCGTAGTGCCCAGATTTAAGAAGCAAATAGCAGCAGGAGGACCGATTACCGTTACCCACCCTGAGATCACTAGATATTTTATGACGATTCCCGAGGCGAGCCAACTCGTTATGGAGGCGGGAACGATGGGGTCGGGAGGAGAGATTTTCCTATTTGACATGGGCGAATCCGTGAAGATATTAGATCTGGCAGAAAAGATGATTCAATTATCCGGCTATAAACCTTATGAAGAAATTGACATCGTTTTTACGGGTTTGCGCCCAGGCGAAAAGTTGTATGAGGAATTGTTGTCCACCAAGGAGAATTCATTGACTACACACCATCCTAAGATTACAAGGGCTCAGGTAAGAGACTTACAGTTTGAGTATGTCACGAAAGAAATAGACGATTTGATTAATTCTATAGATACTGAAGATGATATGCATCTTGTGGCAAAAATGAAGAAACTTGTACCGGAGTATATTAGTAATAATTCAATCTACAAGGAGATAGATTTAGTGCAAGAAAAGGTAAAAAAGATAAACCTCCGTAGAGATTAGGGCAATGATATTATTAGAATATATAAAAAGGAATTTGGTAGGATTGACAACGATTCTGTGGATGGCGATACTGCTCATACACTTGCCATTTGACAATTTTAAGTTTATTGGATTAGCAATATTTATTAGTATTGGTTTTGTTTATGCGATTGTTAGAAATAGAGAAATCCAATGGAACTCGGGATTCGACTTTTTCTTCTTTGGCTTTATTGTTTTGAGTTTTCTATCGGCATTTTGGGCTCCTGATATTTCTACGGTCTGGTATAATAGTTTTACATGGCTCCTCATGTGGTTGATGGTGGTTTTATTGAGATCTATACAAAACAAAGAGGTCTATTTAGAACGGTGGCTGTCGTATTTGTTTATTGGATATTTTATTATTCTGTTGCTGCATCATTTGATGGCCGTCCAATTTGGAGTTTCGTTAAATGAAGATTGGAATGCGTTTTTGTATAGAAATAACAATTATACAGTTACGTTTTTAACGGCGTTGTTTCCATTTTTATTGTTTTACAAATCTGACAATCAGTTTGTTAGATTTATGAAGATCATATCACTTGTGTTGCTGCTGAATTTGATTTTTATCACCAATGTAAGGGGTGCTCTGTTATCTTTAATGGTAGTCTTAGTGTTAAAGATGTGGGTTATGTTTTCAGACAACCCGGGGAGAAGATATGTATCTGTTGTTGCTGGTTTGAGCTTAATCATCGGCGGTATTGTATTTTTCAATAAAGGAATTAGTGAGACCGAGTTACCCATACAACAGCAGTATCTAAAGGAATATCCCGCCAAGAGTTTTATGCAGCAACGCTCTATCGATATATTCAAGGAACATCCCTTGAAAGGATCTGGCACAGGTAGTTGGTATCAATTGGCATATTCGAAAAGTGTCGCGGGTATAACTCCATTTAGTGATCCCAATAAATTTGTTAGACACCGAAGCCACAATTTATATTTCCGATTGCTCGCGGAAAATGGGGTCGTGGGATTTGTTTTATTTATAATCCCTTGGTTGCTTATACTTGTTGGCGGCATCCGAAAATTGAATAGTAGAAACTCATTTGGAGGGGCTGCATTGGGCTGTATGTTGGTGTATTTAGTTGCTTCGTTCTTTTACGCCACGAGCAATTCTTATTCCTATCTTTTTAGCAATATTCAGCTATTAGCCTTTGTTTCCATCGGGATGTTGAGTGGAAACAATGTATTTGTGATAAAGGGGTATGGAATGCGACATCTGTTATTGATTGCTTCGCTCATGACTTTTACATGGTTTGTTTATACTAAATGGGTTTATAATAGATATAAGAAGGCAGAAACTGAGATTCGTCAAGGAAATAGTACGCTGGCTCGTGGGCACCTAAGTGCAATATGGAGTCCTATATTCCAAAATTCCATTGATGAATCTATTTCAATACCAATGTTGTTGGCGGAACAATACAGTGCGTTATCGGATTCATTAAATGCTGATGTGTTTTATCATATAGCTTTGAAGTCTTCGCCATATTCTTGTCCGGTTCTATTATCATATGCGAAGTATCTGATTTATGAGAAGAAAGATCTCAATGAAGGAAAGAAAGTAGTACAAAAAATGCTGGATTTGCAGCCTTCCAGCAATAGTGCCAAATTGCTTATGGCTGACATTTTATTGAAAAATAAAAAGTATGAAGAAGTTGAAAAGTGGCTCAGTAATTTAGAGGATCCGGATAGAAACATTCTTGTAAAAGCACAAAGCATCAGAGATCTAGTACCGCAAAATTAGATCCTTAAGATGGGCAGTGGCTCTGTTGAAACGTTTTATAAGTTATACACTCAATGCTACTTGCTAAGTAGTAGATATAAATACTAGTAATAATTATCGCTTTACAGTATAAGAAGTTTATGATCACTTGTGCGGCTCGTACCGGGAGTACGATGTTGCGACATATGCTCAATGGACATCCGGATATCTTATGTCATGGAGAGGTGATCGCCTATAAACCTTATTTCAGAATATTTAGAAGACTGAGCATACAGTCATTGGAAGGAGTTTATGGCCAGCGATTGATCAACGACAAGCAATATCGTCGTGCGTTGGAACAAATGGCGGCCATTGATACTGATAAATTTTTGGATACAGTTGTTTTAGCGACGGAGGAGAGCTACAAAGCGGTGGGATTTAAATTTAAAACGGATGAATATTTTAATAAAAAATATCAGGCTGTCGCCAGACATATAAAGGACATCAAGGATTTATCAATTGTTCATCTCCGTAGGAAAGATTTATTAGCGCAGTATGTATCCCATCAGCTTGTATTGAATAGAAAAACCCAAACAGTATATTTTGGTAATCGCGTCGTCAAAAAAAAAGAGGCATTCAAAGTCAATATCAAGGCATTCCTTGCATATGCCGACATAGTACTTGAACGGGAGTCCCGTATTGAACGGGAACTGGGAGACAGACCATTGTTGAATATCTGGTATGAAGACCTCGTAAAAGAAAATGAAAAAACGGTTGAGCAGATATTAACATTTTTGAATATTGCTTATCAGCCATTGGCGCCTACAACAATTAAGATTGTAGAGGACTATACCAGACTCATTGAGAATTTTGAAGAAGTTATACATAGCCTGGAAAAGACGGCCTTGGAGAATCGTAGCAATCTATCAAACAACATCAACACATAGATATTGACTTGCAGAGTTGTATAGAAAGTTGGCTGAACCATCTTTGCGTATGGGCAAGACAAACCGCTCAGCTCAATGTACCTAAGTGCCCTAAGTGGTAAAAAAGAAAGAGGACAAACCACTAAGATCGCTAAGTGACTCTAAGCAAGGAAGGAGAAAAACTAAGTGCATCTAAGTGTCCTAAGAAAGGAGAGGAAAAACCTCAGTGTACCTAAGTGCCCTAAGTGGTTCAAAAAACATCTCAGTGCATCTCTGTTCCATAAGTGGTGAAAATAAAAAAGTTGTATCGAGAGTAGAGCTATGACCCCTTAGCAGCGACAAAAAGTACCCAGCCCATCAGATGACAAAGCATGTTTTACTAAGAATACTTTATATTCGTAG
>JAJRXG010000143.1 GCA_024276375.1 Bacteroidota bacterium
CAAGAATCTCAACAAGGAACAAGAAATAAAGATACCATGGAAATATCGAAGATTCTTTAACTTCATGACTCCTGATGGTATTTGTATTTTCAATGAGGACAAGTACGATGAGGATGAAGATCATATGGTGTTTGATTGTTTCAACTTTTGAGTGAATAGAGCTACAGAAAGTGCCCTGTTGTCATACTACTCATGATCCGATAGGGGGCCTAACACAATTTTGGATTTTGATATTTCGATGATTCGATCGTATATTTCTTTTAATCCGGGATACACCAAATGAGTAAACACATCATTCTTTAGATCAAAGACATAATAGATCGTTAATTTGTTGCCTTGTTCTTTAACTTCATAATTAAACACTAATGAACGATCTTCCAATGCAAGGGAAGCTTTCTCCGGCTTAGATTGTAATTGATATCCATCCGGGATCGTAATAACGGCGATGCGCTTTTCTTTTTGTAGATGGCTAAAAAAAATCGGCATATTTCTTTCATCCTCATAAAAGGGATTTTCATCTATCCCAAAATCCAATGTAGCATTTATAAATATCTGATCACCGATCACCTTAATTTCGTTATATAATTGCTCTTCAAATTCAACGACGATACGATTATAAATATCATCGACACCTTTAATATCTAGTATTTCAGATTCATTTTCCAACAGCATATCTTCTTCATCTTCTTCGTATTCTTCCTCCTCTGAGTGATCTTCCATCGAGTCCGACTCATCCACTGTATGAATGGTATTGTTGAGATTGATGCGATACAAGGCAGAGGCATAGATATTGCGTACGCTTTTACCCTTGCCTGAAAGCACAGGAGTCAATTTATCTATCTCATATTGTGCCATCATCTGATAAGAATAAGTATTGGGATTGGATATTGGGATGACCTTACCTGATGTTTTTTGGAGCAATACACCATTGATATTGATCGCTCTACGTGGAAGAAGTCCCATTGGATATCCTTTTGCGGAGGCATCCAAAAATAACTGTTTGCCTTCTTCCAGAGGTACGATGGCGATGAGATAATTGAGTTCAGATAAGGAAGGGAAATATGGATTCATGATACCCCGGTATCTGGTTTTCAGCGCCAGTGGATGAGCTTCAATACCGGCTTTAACTAGCATTTTTACAAGCAACATATTGATCTCTCCAATATTGCCGGACTTGGTTTTGAGCAAGTGTTTGATACCGTTTGGGCATACTACACCATACTCCTTATTCCATATATATTCGTTCTGAACATGAGTATAAATCGCCTTCATTTTTTCTTCTCTGGACAAGCCATGCAACCCCTCAACAAACTCGTCTATGGCTTTGAAGTTTCTACTTAACTGCTTACCAAATTTTTCGCGTTTATAAAGATTTCGGGATATATCATCCCAACTTTTGCTATAATTTCTAACGACCTGTCCGGGAAAATTGCTTTGATAAATCTCATACTTCATGCTAGCTCGATAATCTTCTATATTGAGCACATAATCATCCTCCTTCAGCGCTTCAACATTATGAGCCTTATACAAAAAAACTTTTTCGATACCGGAATCGCCACGTCCTTCCTTTTCTATACGCTCCATTTCAATCAATCCCGAAGGGATCGGAGTATATGTCAGATAAGCCGGGACTTGAACTGTATATTCGGCCAGATCGACAGGAACATCCATTTGAAAATCAAAACGAGGAATCGTATATATCCATGGAGATCTTTTGATATATTCAACTTCAATGACTGATCCGGCTCGCACTGCAGGCATTGCCCATTTTACAACCGTAAATTCATCACTACTTTCTTCGGTAAAAATATCATCCTTTTTAAGTTTGGTTTTTTCCATACTTCCATTGACGATATTGTATGTAGTTCCTTTTATTTTAAAAACCCTTTCGCGATCGTTTTTATATTTATAGTTATAGACTTCATAGTTGCTATACTTCTCTCCTTGATCATCATAAATCTTAATGATATCATGATATCGAGTTTCGAGAATCGGCCCATTGCCCGTCCAATTTATAAAAGTCCATGCTTTGTGCATCAGATATGATGCATGTGCCGTTGAATCAACAGGATGAGTTGTTGACATCACATCTTTTTTTTCTACCTGACAAAAGGCGGAAATATAAAAAAGGGTGATCAATAAATGCGTAAGTACAAGTCTCATACTTCTATGTTTTAAATATTTATGATTTTTTAGTCAGAGATATTTGCCGTCTTTCTTGCTTACGAATCGAATCAAAGAATCGTTTTATATTGTTGTATTCGAGTGCATCATATTGACCTTTATACAATTTGAAAGATCGCGATATCTTCCACCTTCCGTCTTCAAGTTCCACAGCTGAGCATGTATATTGTCCATACTTACTTTCTAAATATACATCATCTATAGAATTCCATCTGTATTCATCGGGATCCTTATAGATGGTCTCTCGATGATACATCTTGTCGCGATAAAATACAATGGGGTTCACCCTCCGTTTGTCCTTTTTGAGCCGCGGCACAGGCAGCGTTAAAAACCTAATTGGTAAAATCAAGTAGTCACCAGCCAACTCTCCGTATGCACTTGCGGAAAACGAATAATGCTCATCAAATCGTACCGATTTCTCATCCAAAGTCAATGAATATTCCCCAATTGATACCCTGTCAAAGCCATCTAACAAGTCCGTTTTGATATAGGCTTCCAGATCCTCTTTGGAAGATCTGTTGAGTTGCATGCCCCTCTCATAGAACAAACCATAACTATTACGCATCAACGTCACATTGATATCTCCATTTTCATGAATCTCCAATTCAACGGATTGATGCTCAACGTTGTCATCGAGATCATATCGTGGCGTACGAATCAGACGACCTCCGTCCGGATGAACTTCGACTCCGATGCGGTCATCACTGAATGAACCCAAATAATTGAAAGGATTGTCATGAGAAGTACAATCCAACCATATAGTATCACGCTCCAAGGGAACATTGAGGATGACATGATTGCCGGGTCTTGTGGATGGATAGGACACAAACATATCAATGGGTTGATCTCCGGAAGCATGGACGACAACATAATTAGAAGGGATTTTATAAAGCTCTAAAAGGGATTTCATATAAAATGTTAATGCCTTACAATCACCGTACTTGACATCGTGTACCTTTTGTGCCGAAAGGGGTGTAAACCCTCCATCCTCCAAAGATATGAAGATATATCGCGTGTTCTCCTGAACATAGTCATACAGCGCACGAATCAATTCTCTTTTGGGCAAACCCTCGTCTATATGACGATCCATCTCTTTTCTGATTTCTGCCGCGTTGAGATTGGCCTTGTCTTGCAAAAAGCTATGGTACATCCAAGCTCCCCATTCTTGCCAAGAATCATGTCCTCCGAGATGTCCTTCGTACGCATATTGCTCCGATCGAGTTAATACCATAGGAAACACTTCATAATAAGATGGGCTGTAAGATTCCTTTCGAATGGACTTCTGATCTTTCATCATATACTGATCACTAGATGAGGTGATACTCGGATATTTAGAAAGATTGAGTGGCATCCAATCCAAGGAAATATCAGTCTCATTGTGCAATTGATAGGTTGAAGATTGTACCGCTACATTATAGTTTTCTATAGGAAACCACGCGGGAAGATGCATGGTGTTCTCGGATTGTTTAGAATATGATATCGATATTGTAACCGGATATGTCAATGTCTCGTAGTTGTATGTTTTAATTCTACTATCTCCTGCAAACTCAAAATTGCTCAATGCCAACCGGTCTTCAATCTCCTTTTTTTTCACTTTTTTAATCAAGGCTCCTTCGGCATTATAAAATCTAACATCAATATCATAAAGCTTTTCGCTGCTACTCTTATACGCAGCGACAAAAGTCAAAAAATGTGATCCCTTTTCTTTAAATACAGTGATTTCTTTACGCACATCGATGGTGTACAGATTCTGTTTTTCCAATGTAATCCTACTATCATGATTCCGAATCACAGCAGGAGTCCCGGATCTGAGCGTTTTGGGTATATTTTGGATTGAAAGATCCGTACGATCCTGAGCATTCATTGCCCCACATACCGGCAGAGACATCAGTATCATCAGTGTAAATACAATGCGATTGATATGATTCATACTCGATATTTTGGCCTTGAACGATTGTCTTAAATCGGCGTATATTTTCTTTTGTCTGTCCATAAGGACAAGAAGCCCCTTGTATATAGATCGGCCTCCAGAAGCATAGCCCAAGCAAGTCTATAGTTAAAAATAATTAACATCATAGAGAATATAGAAACAAATTACTAAAATGCTTCCTAATACACAACATTTTAAACTATAAATTG
>JAJRXG010000144.1 GCA_024276375.1 Bacteroidota bacterium
TCAGGATTCGTGTGCTATGCCAGTCGGCTACCTATCCGACAATACGGACTGTGATGATTCAGATGGCGATGAACTTCCCAATCCGACGTGGCATATCGATGCAGATAGCGACAACTATGGTGGATCAACGGTGACACAATGTGAGCGACCTACTAATGGATATTTATCTTCAGAATTATCTGGTAATATCAATGATTGCGATGACACAGATGCGAATGTCCATCCTATGGCACAGGAAGTCTGCAATGGGATAGACGACAATTGCGATGGCAATATAGACGAGGGCTTAGTGATAACATGGTATCAAGACTTGGACGGTGACAGCTATGGCAATGCATCCGTGCCTAAAGACTCATGTGCTATGCCTGTGGGTTTTGTATCCGACAATACTGACAGTGATGACACCAATCCATTTGCAAATGAATTACCTGATACTGAAGGTAAAATAATGGGACCCAAAATACTTTGTCCGGATATCGATCATATTGACTTTGAAGCGGATTTTGGAGCTTCAGGATATTCATATCGTTGGTCATATTCAGGATTGGGCGTAAGTTTTATAACAGACAGTTCTCAACAAGTTGTTTTAGACATTTCTCCTTTTTTTACTTCTGGAGAGTTGATGACTGTTGTTGTCAGTAGCACGGGAGATACATTGGGAGTTGCGACAATGTCATTAATACTGGGATCTTCTGCCTTTTGTGCATTAGCCGATTGCGCTCGTGAATCGCTCTACATTGATGATGAGTTTTTGCAAAAGGAAGAATCCATAGATGTATTTAAAGTTAGTAACGCTATCGAAATAAATGGGACTCTAACAGATCAAAGATATCTCGTTTTAAAAGCAGGAGAAAGGCTAGAGTTTTATCCAGGGATGGAAGTGGAAACAGGCAGTGTATTAATTGGGGAGATTGAAGACTGCCCACAAGTGGGCATTGTTGAAAGCGAGGAGAAAGAATAATGAGCCTATTCGGGAATTTGCCGATTTTCATGAAATAGCATATTTTGGATAATGATTTGAGGTTTTTGAGATTCAGTGATACCTGATTATCAATAAAATCAGTGTTTAGGCTCATCTTTTATTTTAAAAATCACATGAGCGTATGTTGTGCTTTGCCGCATGACGGTGTAACTTCGCAAGAAAATATAGATTATGTTAAGAACAATTATTGGAATATTTGCATTCGCCATGCTTGCTTCTTGTGGTAATGCGCAGCGAGCAACATTTACACAAAAGGGAGCTAACTTTTTTGGTGCTACAATTACTGCTGATGGAGCGATAGATCTAAGCCAAGCAGTCCAAACTGTCAGCGATGTTGATACTATGGAAGTAAAAGTGTCGGGCATAATAAACGAAGTCTGTCAAGCTAAAGGCTGCTGGATGTCTCTTGAGGACAGCAAAAAATCCACAAGTGCCTTGGTCCAATTTAAAGATTACGGATTCTTTATGCCCAAAGATGCAGGTGGAAAAAAAGCTATCGTTAAAGGATTCCTCTACAGCAGCATGACGCCCATCGATGAGCTTAGACACTACGCAGAAGACAAAGGCGCAAGCAAAGAAGAAATCGCAGCAATCACAGAACCCAAGAGGGAGATAAAAATGATGGTTGAAGGTGTTATTATCTATAATGATTGAGCCCTCTCCACTAAGTTAGAAATATAAAGTAGGCGCGACTTCAAAGGATCATCAATACTTTTCCTTAGCCCTCGTGGACGAAACAATTTATACATATCAATACTGCGTGTTTTGTCCTATAATACCCAAATATTTAGTAGTATTGATATGTGTAAAACTTGTCTTCTAAATGCTTACACCTCACTCGGCGACATCCCAAAACGCTCCTTAAATTTATTAGAAAAATATTTTTCATCTCCAAAGCCTACCGCTTCAGATACTTCATGGACGGTAACTTTGGGATCGTTCAATATAATCTTAGCCTGATCCAGTCTATAATTACGGACGAACTCACTTGGAGAGTCCCCTGTTAGCGCCCTGACTTTTCTGAACAATTGAGATCTGCTTAAAAACATCTTTTGAGCCAGCAACTCTACAGACAATCCGGAGTTACTCATTTCGATATCTACTTCTTTGCTCAGTCTTTGTAAAAACTGTCGATCTAACCTAGAATGACCATCATTATAGTCTGCTACTTGAGCTGACCCATTACTGTACTTTAGTTGAAGCTTCTTGCGCAGCTCAATCAATTTTTCAATCCGTACTAACAACTCTTCCGTATGAAATGGCTTGGTCAGATAGGCATCTGCACCGATGCGAAGACCTTTCATTCGGTTGTCGACACCTGATTTTGCAGTGAGGAGGATAATCGGTATATGAGAAGTCAACTCATGATGTTTTAGTTGATCCGTCATTTCGATACCATCCATCTCAGGCATCATGACATCGCTGATGATCAGATCAGGTATGAAGGAGATTGCCTTATCCATTCCAACTTGTCCATTCCAAGCTTCGATGACTTTGAAGTTTTTTCCTCCAAAGGAGTCCCCTTGGGAAAGGGTTTGTTTGATAAATAACCGAAGTTCTGAATTGTCTTCAACCAAGAGCAAAATTGGCAGTTTTTCGTCCTCGTATTTACCATTAACTATTGCTGCAAGTTCTTTATTATTTCGAGATACGGTTTTAGCTGACTTATTATGCTGGGGATCAGATGAAGCTACTTCGTTAGTCGGTATATATTCAGACCTTTCACCTTTTACCAGATTAGAAGCTTGGTCTGGTATTTTACTCAACGGTAACCTCACCTCAAAAGTAGTGCCTTGTCCCAATCTACTAATAACACTTATCTCACCACCCATGAGATCTATTAATTCTTTAGTCAACGCCAATCCGATCCCTGTCCCTCCTCGCCGACGTGTACTACTTGAGTCCACTTGATAAAAGCGATTAAAAATATTGGAAAGTTGATTATCGGGGATACCGATGCCAGTATCCTTAACCGACAGAAGAACGTAAGTCATATCTTCATGTAACAAGGCTTCTTTTTTTATGACTACCTCCACACTTCCTTCATTAGTAAATTTCAATGCATTTGACAACAAGTTTCTCACCACTTTTTCTACTTTAATCCGGTCAAAGTAAAAACCTTGAAAGGAATCTTCAACTTTCATCTTTAACACAACGCCTTTCTTCTCTGCTATTACCAAAAAGGATTGATATACTGGTCTGATGACATCCAGAATATCGCCTTTCCTTAGATCTACTTGCATATTACCTCCTTCGAGTTTCATCATGTCAAGTAGTTCATTAACAAGCCCCAGAAGTTTTTCAGAATTGTTTTCTACAAATTTTAGTTTTTGCTTTATACCAATGTCAATATTGCTTTTCATCAATTGCTTTACTGGTTCTAGTATGAGCGTAAGAGGCGTCCTAAATTCGTGTGTAATATTTGAAAACAAGTTGGTTTTCAACCGATCCATTTCCGATAGGGCATCATTCTGTTGGACAATGGTCTTGTTTTTGACTGATAGTTTTGCCTTAGTCCTTCGAAGTTGAAATGTGATGATTCCCAATGATAAAAGCATCAATAACAATAACATGCCGCCAATAAGGTATTGTCGATTTCGTCCTTCAATGATTTGATTTGTTGTTTGTAAATTACTGAACTGGAGGTCTTTCTTGTCCGACTCATATTTAACCTTCATCTCAGATAATTGACGACTTTTTGTTTCGGTGAACAAGGTGTCATTGAGTGACATATATTTTTTGTATTCAGTAAGGGCTTTGGTCATATTCCCTGATGCTTCATAGAGTTTTGACAATTGCAAGCGAGTATCTCGGCTCATCTCCAGATAGCCTCCTTCATCTGTGATTTTCAGACTGGTTTTATAATGTGATATGCTTACCTCGAAATTACCATGAAGGTAATAGACCCTTCCAAACTGATTTTCAATATTGGACAACAACACTTGATTGGGCTCGCGGTCTGACATAGCCATTTTGTATGCATCACGAGCATATTTTAAAGCCCCTGTCAAATCGCCCAAATTCATACTGGATTTTGAAGCAATCAAATTCGCATAGCCATAATTTTTCTTGTATCGTAAATCATTCACTTTCAATGACTGTAACGCATAACCCAGCGCTATTTCATATTCCTCCTTCTTCATATGTGCTTGACCCAACTTCCACAAGGCCTCTGCTTCACCATATTCGTTGTTGCTAATCTTAGTTTTTGACAATTCAATTCTAATTTGGTCTATGGCTTTGTCATAATCGCCATTGGCCAATAACACCGTTGCAACACCAAGATGTAAACCAAAACGCTCAATCTTGTGGAGCTCTGATATCTGGATGGCTTCAAGGTAGTACAACATGGCCTTTTCATGGCTTCCCAGTAGATAGTGAGTATAGGCCACGTCGCTATCCATATCTACCAATAGTTGATGATACCCATATCTTTCTGCAATCTCTCGTGATTTTAAACCAAAACTCAGACTCTCCTGATAGTTTACTTTTTTATAATGATAGGCTGAAAATTCGCGATATGCCAGAGCCAACCATTCTGGATTAAGATCAAAATTGTTTTTGGCAAGTTCGGTGGCTTTTACGCAATAGATATAGCAACTATCATATTGATCAGTACGCTTATAGATATGGGCAACTCTAATGGTGGCTTGAACGATGGCCTCTGGATCATCAATATGATTGGCCAATCTGTAAGCCAGCAGATAGTGATCAAAGCTAGGACGTTTACTATTTAAGTCTTCATCCAAGGCCAATTGCCCAAGTTGTATCAACAAATCAAAACTATCTTTCTTTGTCTTCGTTTTAGACAATTTGTCGAGAAGGCGGACGTACTCAGGGCTTGCTTCTGTTTTTACTCTAACAGCGTTTGATGCTCTTATATTATGTGCTTGAGCAGGAATCAACTCGGCATACAATAATAAACAAAGAGCTATTATATGAACTGATATTTTAAGCAAATAGTTGATTTTTAAAAAATAATATTCCCCTAAAGATAGGGCATAAATAGGCTATTTAAAGATTGTCTAATTAAAACATACAAGAAATGGAAAAACTTCCTGTTTCTAAGATAGGTGAAATTGGCAGTTTAATTGACTTCGTCACCAATCAGTCATCCTCACATTAGTTGAGGATATTACTGAGGTTCATTGCGAACCCGCCCACTGTTAACACAATGGATCATTCATTATAA
>JAJRXG010000145.1 GCA_024276375.1 Bacteroidota bacterium
GAAAATGATTTATATAATATTAAGGTTAAACAATATGAACTAATAACCGAGGATATAGAATGGAGGCATGACTTGACATCAGATGTGTGTGAACTACTTCATAAATTTTTCGAAGTACAGAAAGAAGCAATAAAATCTCTAGATAAAAAAGCAGCACCAGTCAATTTTTCAATGCTCGAACTTAAAAATTCCAATCGACTGTTCGGTCATATCAAAGAAGAAGATACAAAAAGATATGAAAAGGCATTACTATTTTTAAATCAAATAAAATCAATAAAGCTAGAGGGCGGTTTTATGGTTTCATACAACAGGCTAAATATAGAGGAAATAAACAATGCCATACCAAAATACACAAGAGCACATTTCAAAAGACTAGGACAGTACTATCACCATAAAACAGAACAGATACATATTGTTGGAGAATATGCTAAAAGAAGACTACAAAACTATGAATCGGCCCTAGCTTACGTGAATGACTATTTTAGTCAACCTTATGAAGAGTTTCTTTTTAAATACTTTCCTAGACGAAAGAAAGAGATTGGAACACCGCTAACGCCTACTCGCCTTAAAGATATAATCGGAGAATTAGATACGGATCAATCAAGAATAGTAAATGATGGGAAGTCCCAAAACATATTGGTCTTAGCTGGTCCAGGAAGTGGTAAAACCAAGGTTTTAGTTCATAAGATTGCAAGTCTTTTGCTATTGGAAGATATAAAACCTGAACAGTTTTTAATGCTTACTTTTTCTAAGGCAGCCGCTTTAGAATTTAGAGCCAGAGCACATAAACTCGTTCCGGAATACTCCGGACTTATTAAGATTACTACATTTCATGGATTTTGTTTTCAGTTAATGGGACAGTTGGGCGATCTAAAAAAATCTCAAAACGTAATTCAAAATTGCATAAAAGCAATAAACGATGAAGCAATTGACATCTCTTCTATTGTTAACAAAAGCGTTTTGCTATTGGATGAATTTCAAGATGTAAACGAAATCGAATGGGAGCTAATTCAAACAATAATCAAGATAGCCGGTAACATTAGAGTAATTGCCGTTGGTGATGACGATCAAAATATATATGGGTTTAGGGGATCTTCAAATAAAAATATGCTGGCGTTTAAGGAGTATTATCATGCCACCCAGTACACTTTAATTAGAAACTACAGAAACAGTCCAAACATTATCCATTTCAACAATGAATTACTAGGAAGGATACCAAATCGACTAAAAACACAACCGCTTGAACCCGTCAAAACAGGAAGTTCATCCAAAGTTAGACTTGTCAGATATGCTTCTTCATTTTTAGAGAAATCACTGGCAAGGATGGTCGTTAAAGACAATTATAATGGAACAAGAGCAGTTCTAGTTAGAACGAATAAACAAGCTCTAATGATAAGAACATTCCTAAATGAATACGGACAAAAAACAAGACTAATTACTGGATTAGAAGGATTTAGTTTGGATCATCTATTTGAATTAAGAGCCTTTACGGAGTTTCTCAATCAGAAAAAGAATGATGCAGGTATTATTTTCAATTTTGATTGGAATGAAGCAAAGGTATATTCTAGGAAAATACATCACTCCAGTATCCACCTAGATATCTGTTTAGAAGTTATTTCGAAATTTGAGATAAACTATCCACACCAAAAACAGCTTGTAGATTGGTATGAATATCTCCGAGAAATAAAAATGGAAGATGCTTTATACCCAGATGCCAATGTGATTATTATAGCAACTATGCATAAGGCTAAAGGCAAAGAATATGACCATGTTTATTTACTACTAGAAGATTATAACTTCGAGAACACAGAGCCCAAGCGGGTTTTGTACGTTGGTTGCTCCAGAGCTAAACTAAGCTTACAGATACATTGTAATTCATCTTTCTTTGATAGATTTAGCTCAAAGAGACTTGAAGTAATCAAGTATATAGAGAAAACAGAACAGCCAAAATACTTTGAAACAGTATTAGGACACAAGGATATAAACCTAAGCTCTCAAAAATACTTCAAAACATCCAATAGAATTAATACGCTTCAATCAGGAGACCAACTTAAGTATAACACTATACAGTTTGCCGATAACGAGGGAATAGGTCTATCCAAACAAGATGGAGGAAATGTACTGTTGTTCTCAAAGCATTTTATAGAAAATAAATACAACACTTATATTCAGGAAGGGTATCAGTTAACAAGTGGAAATGTCGAGTATTTAGTTTATTGGTTTGATTCTAAAGAGGAAAAAGAATATAAAATAGTGCTACCCAAATTAAAGTTTCACAAATCAAAGAATAAAAAATAAACCAGACCAAACATGCAGTACACTTGTCAAGGCATATGAAGATAGTGTTCTTGAGTTGGATTCTACCTTTCAGAACCCAGTACTGGTCAAATTTCGATTTCAAGAAGCTTGGATGGACAATTTTATTGAATAGTGAATCCAGCTTGATACAGCATTGGATATAATAACTCCAATGGATAAGAATCTCATATTAACTATCTCTTGAGGGAGAACCCTGACTACACCTACACCTCCACCTCTACGTTGCCAACAGTTGTACCAGATTGGAAGCGTCTTATAGCTTCAGATAGTTGCTCAAATTCAAAGTAGAATCCTTGATCATCCAAAAAAGCATTCTTAGTTGTATAGATACATAGATCTATTGCGTACCATCTCGCGAAAGTAAGGATCACTCAAATCTTTTATAAACCGTATCATCTCCCCTGTGGACTTCATTTCCGGCCCCAGACGTTTGTCAACATTGGGAAACTTATCAAAGCTAAAAACAGGCACCTTGATGGCATATCCATCCATCTGATTGATCATATCAAAATCCTTCAATTTGTGTGTTCCCAACATAACTTTAGTAGCAATATTGAGATAGGGTATTTTATATGCTTTGGCAATAAAAGGCGTTGTTCGGGATGCCCGTGGATTTGCTTCAATAACAAATACTTTTTCTTCCACCCCTTTTCTTTCGGGTCTAATGGCAAATTGGATATTGATCAATCCTCTTATTTCCAGTGCTTTTGCAAGTCTGATGGTATATGTCTTCATGACCTCGATGGTCTGTTCACTCAAACTGAAGGGCGGCAATACTGCAGAGCTGTCTCCTGAGTGTATCCCTGCAGGTTCTATGTGTTCCATGATACCCATGATGTGTACGTCCTCTCCATCACATATAGCATCTATCTCCGCTTCATTGGCGCGCTCCAAGAACTGGTCTATCAACACCTTATTGTCGGGCATATGCTTGAAGATACTCAGCACTTGCTTTTCTAACTCTTCATCATTGATTACGATCTTCATACGTTGTCCACCCAAGACATATGATGGTCGCACCAGTACAGGATAACCCACACGCTTGGCTATATCAATGGCTTCATCTGCTGTGTCTGAAACACCATATTGAGGGTACGGGATATCAAGTTTTTTCAGTAGATCGGAGAAGGCACCACGGTCTTCAGCGAGATCCATGTTTTTGTACTGTGTACCAATAATCTCTATTCCTTTTTTATGAAATGTCTCTGCAAGTTTCAACGCCGTTTGCCCTCCCAACTGTACAATGACTCCTTGTGGCCTCTCAAGAGCAATGATCTCTTGGATATGCTCCCAATATACGGGTTCAAAATATAACTTATCCGCCACATCAAAATCCGTGGACACCGTCTCGGGATTACAGTTTATCATAATAGACTCATAGCCCTCCTCTTTAAGCGCCAACAATCCATGAACACAACAGTAATCAAATTCTATACCTTGACCGATACGGTTTGGCCCGGAACCCAATACAACGATTTTTTTGGGGTTGTCGCTGGCGACACTCTCGTTCTCTCCATCAAAAGTTGAATAAAAATATGGAGTTTGTGCTTCGAACTCCGCTGCACACGTGTCCACCATTTTGAAGACGCGCTTTATACCGAGCTTGATGCGCTGCTCCGTTACTTTGTCCGTATCCACACGCAGCAACCATGCGATCTGGGCATCTGCATATCCCGCCTCTTTCAACTTCCGAAAGAAGGTTTCGGGGATATCCTCCGGGACATTATAATATCGCTGAAGCTCATCTTCCAGCGCTACAAGTTCTTTGATTTGCTGTATAAACCAAGGATCGATCTTGGTCAACTTATGTACCGTTTTGGCGGGAACGCCAAGCCTCAACGCATCCTTTAATCTGAACAGACGATCATCACTGGCACGCTCTAATCTGTTGAGAATATCTTCTGTACGTATCCATTCCTTTTTATCCGCACCGAGACCATGGCGACTGTTCTCAAGAGATTGACAAGCTTTTTGCAATGCTTCTTTAAAGCTGCGCCCGATTGCCATAACCTCTCCAACAGATTTCATCTGAAGACCCAGTACATGCTCACTGCCTTGAAATTTGTCAAAATTCCACCTCGGCATCTTGACAATGACATAGTCCAACGTAGGCTCAAAATACGCCGAAGTCGTTCGAGTGATTTGATTCTTGAGCTCATCCAAGGTATAGCCTATAGCCAACTTAGCAGATATTTTGGCAATCGGATAGCCCGTTGCCTTACTCGCCAATGCCGAGGATCGAGATACCCTTGGATTGATCTCTATACAAATCAGGTCTTCATTCTCCGGATTAATGGCAAACTGGACATTGCATCCGCCGGCAAAGTTGCCCATAGAATGCATCAACTGAATCGCATCATTGCGCATCCGTTGATATGCAGTATCCGAAAGCGTCATCGCAGGAGCTACTGTAATACTATCTCCCGTATGTATGCCCATCGGATCGAGATTCTCTACCGTACAGATCACAACTACATTGTCATTGGCATCTCTTAACAACTCTAACTCGTATTCCTTCCACCCAAAAACAGCCTTCTCCACCAAAACCTCATGTATAGGCGAAGCGTCTAATCCCCTCTTTAAAGCTTCATCAAAATCCTCCGCCTTCATGACAAATCCTCCGCCGGTTCCTCCCAAGGTATAAGAAGGTCGTATCACCAGTGGAAACCCTATCTCCTGAGCCGCTTCCTTTCCTTCCAAAAAACTATTGGCAATAAATGAAGGGGCTACATGCTGTCCCAACTCTACCACAAACCCCTTGAAGACCTCTCGATTCTCCACCAGCTCTATAGCTTCTAAGTCACCTCCTATGAGTCGCACATCGTAACGTTCCCACAAGCCTTGCTTGCCCGCCTCAATGGCCAGATTCAATGCAGTCTGACCTCCCATAGTAGCAAGTACGGCATCAATATCTCGCTCTTGCAATATCTGTTCAAGACTGGCAA
>JAJRXG010000146.1 GCA_024276375.1 Bacteroidota bacterium
TCCCAATTCCCATCGTACAAGGAAGGCTTTCATATGACTTTACGCAATCGGATTCATATACATCGATTTTGGGGACGGGACAAGTACAGGTGGAAAATGGTGTTTATGCCATGGTTGCCGGCAATGGAGAAGTGGTTACCGAGGTGACTTCAGATATTGATATTAACATTCGAGATTTGACAGCTTGGTTGTTTTTCAATGGTTCCAATAGCAGTTATTATATGGAAGATTATGATATGAATGGAGACATTAATATTAAGGATCGTATATTATGGGAGAAAAACAATGGGTCATTTTCGGCCATTAAGACCAAGTGACCATCTAAATTTTGAAAAGCAGTGTTTAGAAGAGGAGATTTCAACAGAAGACGCATCATAAATGCTAACTTGTTGTATGTAAATCGTTGAACAAAGCAAATTGATGTCTTCATTATCCCAATTGCGTCGTCCCATTCAACGGGAGTTGGAAGAGTTTGAGCTTAGATTCAAAGAATCTATGAAGTCATCAGTACCGCTGTTGGACAAAATCATGTATTATATTGTCAAGCGAAAAGGGAAGCAAATCAGGCCGATGTTTGTGTTTTTAATGGCCAAGATGTTGGCGCCCATAAATGACAAGACATATATTGCTGCTTCTTTTGTCGAATTATTGCATACAGCGACATTGGTACATGATGATGTTGTTGATGATTCTCATATGCGCAGGGGTTTTTTCTCAATCAATGCCCTATGGAAAAATAAGATTGCCGTTCTCTCAGGGGATTTTTTGTTTTCCAAAGGGTTGTTACTGGCGGTTGAACATAAGCATTACGATATGCTGGAGATTATGTCACTTGCTGTCAAGAAGGTGAGCGAAGGAGAATTGCTGCAATTGGAAAAAGCCCGGAAGTTGAATCTAACAGAGGCCGTATATTATGATATTATTAGAGACAAGACGGCCTCATTAATTGCTGCTGCATGTGGTATTGGAGCGGCCAGTACAACAACGGATCCTCTACTGATACAGAAAGCTCAAGATTTTGGCGAGGCAGCTGGAATGGCTTTTCAAATAAAAGATGATCTGTTTGACTATGGATATCAGAACATCGGAAAGCCTACTGGGATTGATATAAAAGAAAAAAAATTGACACTCCCACTGATCTATACACTCAACAAGGTCGATCGATCTACTCGCGACCGGATACGATCCATACTCAAACGCAAGAGTGATCAAAAGAAGTACCAGCAAGAGGTGATCCGCATCGTTAAAGAAACGGGAGGAATCCAATATGCCGAAGAAAAAATGCGCGCATATAAAGATCAAGCTCTTGAGCTTCTAAATGCCTTTCCCGACAATGAATCTCGAAACTCTTTGAAAGAATTGGTATATTTTGTCATTGATAGAAAGAATTGAGTTTCTTGAGACATTGCATAGCGCCTTATGCTTGAAGTCCCGATTAGACTCTACTTTATTTAGTATTATAGTCACTTTTTAAAAGAAATATAGGATGTGTGGGAGGTATGTCCTTGTATCATCATTGAAGCGTATCGAGAAGCGATTTAACTTACTTCCGTCAAAACTCAACTTGTTTCAACCACAAGTGAACTTGTCTATCGGACAATATGCTCCCGTGATTTCCGGCTCATCTCCCGATCAGCTGCAGTTGATGCAATTTGGCATGACGCCATTTTGGGCTAAGAAGCCCATGTATCTGTTTAATGCTCGATCAGAAGGAGATCGCAATAAGGACAATAACCCTCAATACACTGGAAGTATGGGGATTATCAACAAGCCGGCGTTTCGTGCTTCCATACGAAGGAGGCGTTGTCTTGTTATCGTTGATGCTTTTATTGAAGGCTCTAAGCAAGATCGTTTAAACAAACCCTATTTGATATACATGCGCTCCGGACAGCGACCATTTGCTCTGGCAGGTATCTGGGATCGGTGGGTTCATAAGGCGACGGGTGAAGTGTTGGACTCGTTTGCCATTGTGACTACAACGGCCAATGAGCTATTGCAAAATATTGGCCATCACAGGTCGCCGGTGGTATTATCAGTTGATCAGGAGCGCGCGTGGATTGACCCCAACAGTGACTTGTCACAAGTTGTGGAGATGTTACATCCATATCCCTCAGAACAGCTGAATGCTTATCCGATATCTCCTAAGATCAAAAATCCTCGAGCAGAAGGGATGGACTTGCTCCAACCTGTCGGACAGCGGATATATCCGTTGTCCGACTATGAGCTTTATCAAGAGCTACGTATGCAGGGCATGGGTGAAACAACAGCAAGAAAGCGAAGATCATCTTCCGATCCTCCGACCTTGTTTGATTAGAACCAAGTCTGTACTGTGTAGCAGGATACTCTGGCATCACTGAATCTCGAAAAGCAAAAATCTCATCCAAAATAATTCATTTTGTGAAAATAGTCAGATTCCAGAGTGGGCTCAATGCTGAAGTATTGGGAATCAATGACACGCAACTAACTTAACAATATTTTTTAAATAACTGTAACTATTCAGCAACCACAAGTTTTTGCCAGAAAATGCCCTTTTTGCCCCTGTCTTTGGCAGATTTTTCTTACGTAACAATGCTACGCTGCAAAAAATATGGCTTCGACAGGAACAAAAATGCCTATTTACTGTCTAAAAACAGTGGTGCTGAATAGTTACAAATAACTTCTTTAATATTTGCTATATTTGTCCATATATTTGGGAGTATCAATTCAAGTTGATAGCTTTTGTGACTTAAAATAAAATTTTAATACTTAGCCGAAGCATAGCGGGAAAGAGACATTTTATAACCAAAATGGACTCGATCTGAGTTGTTACATATCATAGGTAGGAGTTGGGTTGTCAGACTCTACTCTACTGATGAATTGTCAAATTTATAAAACAGAATTATGAAAACAGTAATTACAATCTTAGTGATTTTTCTCACTATGCCGCTTATGTCTCAAACTTATGTTGATATCCCTTGGAGAGAAGGAACGATAGTTAAAAAGGGAAAATCCATCAATGGAATGATTCGACTTGGCGGAGATTTAGAAGCGCCGTTTTTGAATAATGAAAAAGTCTATTTTGTTGAAGAAGACAAGTGGAAAGAGGGCAAACGACCTAGGAGGAAGGTGATAAAGGAGTACAAGGCGGATGATTTAGATGGATACCATACTTATACTGAGACATATACTGGAGAAAGAATAAATATGAATTTTACAACCTTCGAAATCAAGGTAAGAGGGCTTATTAAAATGAAAAAAGCTAAGGCTTTTCTAAAAAATGAATATGAAGGAGCAATTCAAGTATATTCATATGTTCCGAAACCAACAAAGAGTATTATCGCAACTGCGGAAGAGCGTGAAGAGGACAGGCAACGTGCTTTGCATCAATCAATAATTTACCTCAAGAAAGGTGACGAAAAATTGATTAAAGCAGTAGATTGTGAGCTAGTATTAATGTTGAATGAATGTCCGGAAGTCGTCTCAAAAATCAAGAATGAGGAATACGGATTTAAACCTTTAAAAGAACGATCAAAAAAGAAAGGCTTGAAAAAGCTAATTTCAAATGCCATGGGGGA
>JAJRXG010000147.1 GCA_024276375.1 Bacteroidota bacterium
TGTCACGACAGCCTCCGGCGAAAGTTCAATTTTAGAATCCGCGGGCAATGTCAATGATAAGCCTTCTGACGATGCAGTGTACTTCAATGGCCTGTTTGACGGAAGTAAGAAAAAAACAAGTATCGCTATAGCCGCAGCAATTCCAACCAAAATACGCATCATGGGAATCCCTTTAGTGGAACCCTCTCGATGAGCAGCCGTAGATCTACTTTTGGTTGCGATAGACTTCTCAATCCGATGCCATAGTTGATCTATAGATATTTGGGTCATATCTTCTTGATTTGATGAAGCGGTCAATCCAGTTACAATGATAGCCGCGTTATGTACTTTATCATGTATCGATGGATCTTGATCCGCCAACCATGAAGACCACTTTATATCACCTTTTCCTTCTTGAACCCACTGAATGAAGGTTTGATCTTCTACGAGTTGTTCTAATTGCAATTGTAAATATTTGGCATTCATGGTATTAATAAATTGAAAATAATTCGTCAATATAAGCTTCTCTTGTGTCGAGATTATAATGATTCTTGCAAGAGCCATTGCCACTTGTCATTATACTGGTACACCATCCGTTGGCATCCCGGCCATCATCATGGTCGCGTTTCAAAAAGCAGTGACCGAGTTCATGAAAAACGATAAATTCCTTTTCCAAATCATTGGCAGTATTCCAGTATTGGATATCTATTCTTATAAATAGTCCACGCCTTTCAGAATATACACATTGTCCCAATGCTTCATCTGTAGTCGATTCTATAACAGCGCCAATACTGAGAGAACGGATATCCACTGACTGACCTCGCACTCCTCCTTCCGTTTCAAATCTCTCAAAATATGGAAGGACGCGATCGTCGATCCCAATGCCACTATTGCCCTCATCCTTACTACAAGACATCATCACTACGAGCGACATTGCAAATACCATTGAAGTACGCAACCCTCTTACAGCCGCTGAAGCCAAATTTCTGATCGACTGATACTTAATACCCACTGCTTCGGCAATCTGTTCATAATTCATCCCTTGGTAATACCTCATATAGAGCACCTCTTTTTGCCTATTGCTTAGAGTCTGGTATGCGGTTTTCAATTTAGATGATTGTTCTTCCGAGATTTCTCTTTGGATAAGAAAGTCTTCAATGGACAGAGTGCTTTCAAATGGGAGAATCACACCATCCATATCTCCTTCTAATTTTCTTTCCTTCTTTAGTGTGGCAATTAGTTTTCTGCGCATCGACACTGTGAGATACTTTCTAATACAATCCGTCTCTCCAAGTCGATCACGTCGATCCCACAATTCAACAAAAAGATCATGTATCGCATCTTGTGTGCGAACCGAGTCCTTGAACACTTTTCTCCCGTAATTGTAGAGATATTGAACCTCCGTCTGATAAATTGCCTTAAATGCACTTCGATCACCAGAGCGAAATTTGTTCCACAATACTTTGTCACTTTCGGTATTCATCTTGGGGCTTGTCGTCTTATACTATGGTTCATAGAAGAACAATAACTTAATATAAAGATAAAATCTTGTTGGAAGAATGGCACTCCCCAATGTAATCGGGGAGCACCATTCTAGTAAACATCGAATATCAAAATTACTACGATTGAACTTTATCCTTCTCTACAAGCATCTTTGATGGCTCTAAGAGCTTGCTTAGAAGCTACCTCGGCAGTAGTACCATCCTTAAATTTGATTGATACAGGGTACACGATCTTAGGTCGAGGTGCATCAGCGGGGTGATCTGACCTCCATATGCGAAGCATGGTTTTGAGTGCTCTGTTAGAAGCTGCACTGACTACTGTCCCATCGGGAAATTCAATATTTATGGGATATTCAAAGCGGAAACAAATATCATGACCTCGGTGCCTAGGTCCCATCTCTCTGCGGCATTCGCGGACGACATTTCTCATTTCGTCCCTATTATTGATGGAGGTTACTTCGCCATCCTGCGTTGTAATCTCAATGGGATAATCTATCATAGGACGCTCCATAATATCTGCATTGGCTTCCTTCCATGAACGTACCGTCTCTCTCAAATCATCATAATCATCAATCTCTGCCGAAGTGCTGTCCGCAAATGAGATCGTTATAGGAAAAACAAATTCAAAGCATCCAAAACGACCTGTCCGATGCCTGCGATCTATGTCTTCCATAGTTCCATCAACAAAATTTCCAATCACCTCTTCATCCAATGAGTCTGTGCTGTCTGAACAAGAAGTTGTGAGCATCATACCTCCGATCAGCATGGAGGCTACAAAGAAAAATAATAAACGAGTTTGCATGTCTATAAAAATTTAGTCATATCGTCCATTATTTTTTGATTGGTATTGGACGACATGGGTTAATAATCATTGTTACATGCTCATAAGTATCTTTGGAGTCCTTTGTACTCAATAAAAAATGAAAGTTACTATTCAGGAGGGTGCTTTTGAGATAAAAAAAGGCAGTTTTTTCGTCAGATGACGCTTATTTTTTGAGGCATAGCAGCGCTACGACGAAAAAAATAGCGGAAATATAACGGGAAAAGTGTTTTTTTTAGCCAAAATGACGCCTACCTGAATAGTAACAAATGAAAAGCTAAGAAAAAAAATTTATTGGCTTCCTTTAGAAGAGGAAAAGAACCGATGATAGATAAACAAAACAATAATTGACCCCAACAAAGTAATAAATAATGTTCCGATCAGATTGTTACTTTGAATGCCGACAAGTCCCGCAGCAAAGCCGCCAACAAAAGATCCGACCACTCCGATACCTAAGGAAGACAACCAACCTCCACGTTCTTTTTGGGGCGTTATCATTTTGGCTACGCTTCCTGCTACTAGACCTACAAGGAGAAAAGTTAATAGATTCATGGTTTATGTGTTTTGATATTCAAGCATTCACTTGACAATATTAAAAATTCCCGAATATTTCCTTCCTGTGCTCATATTTGTCAGATGGAGTACATATGTTCCGGGTTGAGCATTCCACATATTGATGGTATTAAAGTAATCCAATCGCTCTCTGAGGCTATACAGCAGTTTACCTGTGATTAAGTATATATCGACTTTATAATCTGCAGGAGCGACGTTGCTTATATCAAGCGTAAAGATACCATTGTTAGGATTAGGATAAATCTTGATCTTAGGATCGATCTCTTCACCTCCATAAATAGACTCATCAATAGCAGTAGTTAAGTTAGAGCATGATGCATCGGTATTGTCCGGACAATACATACGATTGGCCAAAGTACAGTCCAAAACAAATGGATTGGCTTTGCCGTCTTGTACCAATCCTTTCATCACACTACGCTCCAACTCTATGGTATCTACGGGATCCAAAACATGCCATTGGCACAAGGTCTCACGCATATCATCAAAATATAATGGATCTTCTCGCAAGGCTTCTGCTCGATACATCGTATAAAAGTACATCACAGAACGAGCGACATCCCCTTTGACTTTCTCGCGGGGTTCAAATAGTCCTTGATAATCATTCAATCCATATACCTCAGCATACAAATCAATCATCTCAGGCGACAATCCATTGGTATTGCTCATAGATCGATCTCTTGAATACCATCGTTCCGTTTTAGTATCAAGGATATCGTCAAACGGGAAGTTGCTTCTCGCTGAGTTCACTTCCCATCGTGCCGGAGCGAGATTGTGAAGATCAGAAAATGCATTACCATATTCCTGTTTTGCACCTTTTGATCTTGGATATATATGTTCGGTATTAATACCATTGGGCTGAGCATTCATTGCCATAAATTGTATTATGGCAGTCTCATCAGGTGGCAGATATTTTTTATGCCCCGAATAAATCGCCTCAACACTATCATTGACATTGTATATCTCCGAATACATAAGAATCCGAGCCTCAGAATACATTTCAACAAAATTGGGCTTATAGGATGCTAGAACTGCTTCATACAATGCATCGCCTTCAAGCTCCGCATGGATCTGAGCTTGTAACGGAAATACAATAATCAGCGACAGAGTGATGTAAACAAATATTCTTTTATCCCACACATCGCGAATATAATAAGGAGATGAAGATATCCTACTATTATTGTTCACAATATTTCTTCTGTCCCTCTTATCTATGCTCATACAAACCATTGATTACGTCCTACTTACATAAATAAATTTTATATATATAAAAAATGCCATACTTTGGATATCAGCTAGCTCAATTGATCTTCCTGAGATCTATATACATACCTCCTATCAACGATTCTACATTTCACAACAATACAATCAGTATTACTATACCCAAAACATATCGCAATTGCTTATGCATAAGACAAGAAAACCAAGGCAAATCCCCTAATCCTCAAGTAAATCATGGATGGAACCACTATCTACAAAAACCTCTCCCGATCATCCAGCCGGTATAGATCTTTGTATATCCCAACCATTGAGCACACTTCTCAGCCCAATTCTCCAATCTCTACACATCTTGAATCCCGCTTTATTCATATAAAAATATCGTCTTAACATAACTTTAATATCTTGCTGATGCTTTCCTCGAAAAAGACCCTATACCCCGTATTTATTCTTGCTGCGTTGATCGAAAATCCTCTAGAGTTTGTCTACTCTTGACCACTTGCAGCATTGTCAACATAACTTCGTTCCACCTTCAACCGTTCTATCTATGTCTGTGACTGACGACATCTGGAATGTCCATGAAGAGCACTTGATCAATGCTTTTGTCACCACTGCATCAACCAATTATTTCACACATTAACCTTAATTAAAAATGAATATCAGAAAAATTGTTCTTAGTCTTGGATTATCCATTTTATTGGCGTTGCCTGGTATCAGTTCCGAGATATCGCCGGATATTTCTTCTCCTTCATTAGAGGCTGTCAAAAAAATCCATAAAACCATTAAGCAACTGGAGATCAACTTTGACAAGTATGTCAATACAGAAATCAAACTCAAATTTATGGTCAATGGAGACCGCCAATTAATCGTACTTAGTACCGGCAATTCAGCGCTGGATCTCACATTGAAAAAAGCGCTTAATTATCAATCCATTGAAGGAAATGATCTTATCCCCTACAAGGTTTACATTCTGCCTATACGCTTTGAAAAGAAATGAAAAGTTAATAGTTAGTGAAAGTCAACAGAATACAAAACGCGTAGTAAGTTGATTGATTTTGTTTAGAAAGGTTGGTTTGAAAGCACCGGCCTTTCTTTTTTTATACAACTATTCAGTACCCATCAATTCTGATGATAAAAAAACTTCATATTCTTTCTATCATTCAATAGCATTAGTTACGAATGGATACTTTGTTCTCTCTCCGGTTGTGTTATTTGGGCGAAAGCTCACTGCTCCGCTCTACAAAATCCAAGGCTGCTCCATTGAGACAATATCTTAACCCGGTAGGTTTAGGGCCATCTTCAAATACGTGACCCAAATGGCCTCCACATCGAGCACATAGCACCTCCGTGCGTTTATATCCAATATCATAATCTATGTCCTCCTGAATGTAGTAATCTCGTATAGGTTGCCAAAAACTTGGCCACCCTGTTCCAGATCTAAACTTTGTATGCGAATCAAACAATGGCAACTCACATGCTCCACAAGTATAGATACCTTCCTTCTTATTATCCCAAAAAGGGCCTGTAAAAGCCCTTTCAGTACCTTTCTCACGGAGCACATAATACTCCATATCAGATAATAAAGACTTCCATTCTTCCTCTGACTTTTTAATAGGTCGGATATCTTCCGGCAAGTCTATTGATATCAAAGCAGACTTTAGGTGCTCATCTTGAGCCATATTCTTTGATTTCTGAGCTTGACAACTTGCCAATACAACTGTAAGTATTGCAATAATTTTATACTTCATAATAAATCCATTAATCTTCAAAGTTAAAACTCTATCGTTTTTGATTCATCTCTTCTTCCAACTCTCCACGCAATCTCGCATCCTGCTCCAAAGCAATACCCATCAATTTTCTCAACATCGAAACAATCGCAATGAATACAAGATATCCAAATGTATATACTATATAGATCCAAACAAGGGATTTGGCTTCAAGAACGGATATACCCGATATCATCCAAGCAAATCCCATCCCGACACCCAAAACACCAATATATGCTACAAAAGATTGCTTCCAATAATGACGTGGACTCATGGCCGACAGACTCAAAATACAATTGAATATGGCGTACATCAAGGTCATCGATGCCGCTATAATCCATACAAAATATGGCTCTAAAGAATAAATCCGCATAGCAGATGGTATCCATAATATCAAAAACAACGAGGGCATCACAACGGTATACGCCAAAAGTTGATGATATGGCGGATAATGAAAACGTATCGGTGATTCCTTGGGTATCAAACTATTGACTGTACATGACAAACACAAGGTAATGCCAATTGTTTAATACGTGATGTAAGGCAACGGACATAACGCAAGCCTTTATGAATAGTATGCATCTGACAAAAAACCCTACATAATACTTGTGACATTATATCATGTGATATGAGTTTACCTTTGAGTAGGGTGAGTACATACCTTTTTTTTCATTACTTCATGGTTAGTCTGTCCCCATCTCCAATTGGTGAATGTCCCTAACCTCTAGGGTTCTTTTACCTCGTAGGGGCTGATAAATACCGGCATTTCACAGTTGATGGAATCCAAGATATAGCAGCTTAAAACCAAAAAAACCCTAGCCCACAACAGGAATAGCAAACAAATCGAAATCTTCTGCATCTGTAATCTCGACGATTACAAAGTCTCCAATACGGACATACGACTGAGCCGCATCAATCAGAACTTCATTGTCCACATCCGGGCTGTCAAACTCCGTTCGCCCAACAAAATATCCACCTTCTTTTCGATCAATCAACACGGTGATTTGATTACCAATAAGCAATTTGTTTTTGCCAAGCGAGATTTCTCTCTGAATTTCCATAAGGCGATTGGCTCTCAAAGCTTTAGTGTCAGGACTCACATCATCTTCTAAGTTGTAGGCAGATGTGTCCTCTTCATGCGAATACTGAAAAACACCCAATCGATCAAACCGGATCTCTTGAACAAATCGACACAAGTCTTCAAACTCCTCTTCTGTCTCGCCCGGAAAACCCACCAACATCGTTGTGCGGATACATATCCCCGGAACCCTATCTCGAGCTATTCTTAACAAGGCACGCATCTCCTTCTGGGTAATATGTCTCCGCATCCGATCTAATACGGCATCATTGGCATGCTGCAACGGTATGTCAAGATATGCACATACCTTAGGCAAAAGATACATCGTATCAAGAACATCAATAGGAAACTTAGTAGGATAAGCATAATGCAATCTGATCCATTCAATCTGAGATACCTCCGACAATGCCTTTAACAAGTCTGATAAGGCACGGCGTTTATAGAGATCCAACCCATAATAAGTCAACTCTTGAGCTATCAAAATCAATTCCTTAGTTCCATGACGTGCAAGCTGTTGGGCTTCGGTCACGAGTGATTCGATCGTTCGTGATTTATGCTTACCCCTCATCAAAGGTATGGCGCAAAAGGAACAGGTACGATTGCAACCTTCAGAGATTTTGAGATAAGCATAATGTGGCAATGTCGCAATCAGTCTTTCGCCGATCAATTCATGTTGATAATCGGCATCAAATCGAGCGAGCAAGGCAGGCATATCCATCGTTCCAAAGTAGGCATCCACTTCCGGTATATCGCGTTCGAGATCTTCCTTGTATCTCTGTGACAAACATCCCGTAACGTACAACTTGTCAATCTCTCCGGACTTCTTGCGTTCGACATTGGCCAGAATTGTATTGATAGATTCCTCCTTGGCTAAGTCGATAAAACCACAGGTGTTGACGATGACAATATTGGCATCAGTGGTTTCATTTTCATGAAATGCGTTGACATCATTACCCTTTAGTTGGGTAACGATATTTTCGGAATCTACTAGGTTTTTAGAGCACCCTAGCGTGATGACAGCGACATGGTCTTTAAGCGTCCGTGTTTTCATTGGAGTGCAAAGATAATTTTCCTGAGGTCTGTGGCGTTAGAATTTATATTTGATTTTATGCGTAATCTGTTAGTTGCAATTGCCGTTGTTGTAATCAACTCGTCCGTGTCCGGGCAGTTAGGGATACGTATCAATTATGGTTTTAGCGAAGCGCCTAGATGGACTAAGACGCGAAATATGTTACTCCCTCCTGGCCAACATCCCAAGCTATTGGGAGAAGGATATCGCATTGGAATTGACCATGCTTTTAGACTTTCACAAAAACGCATAGAGTTTTATCCTGAGCTCTTTTTCAGTCGTTATCAACAGAATTACGCCAATAGAAGATACACATACCATGCATTGGGGGTGAATATTCATACACAGATATATCCATTAGATTTTGAGGGAGATTGTGATTGTCCTACGTTTTCCAAGCAGGGCAACTGGCTCAAAAAAGGCATATTTTTATCATTGAGCCCAGGCATCCAATATGCGAGCAAATTTTTGGATGATCTAAATGGAGATTCTGATTTTGTGCCTCTAGTAGGTATTGGGATGGGCTTGGATATCGGTGTGAGTGATCTGCTTACGATTACTCCCGTAGTTCAGTATGTATATACCTTTAGTGATTCATGGGAAGGGCTGGATTTTGGGGTTGACCCCTCTATTGAATACAGTAGCAACAATTCCAGTTTGCATCAGTTTATAGCAGGCATTAGAGTTGGATTGAGACTTACAGATGATTAATCATCGGATCAATTACTTCTCCTGAAGCCATCGCGACAAGAAGACATCATACACTTCGTAAGACACCTCTGCTTTAGAGACGTTTTTGTAGATCATTTCTTTATTGAGTAGTGTTTCGAGACTACGCGCCACAGTACTCGAAGCACCGAGCTTATAGCGTTGGCGCATAACTTGGGACGTAGGTTCTCGCAATTCATTCTCCTTGGCGATGGCCGTGAGGAGATTCCATTGAGGGGTGGTGAGGAGATTCCTAAACAAGTAGTAGGTTGACTCATTAGACCTAAATATTTGTTCCTTTACTGACATAATGTGGTGTTCTTTAACCTCACTTTCAACCAATTGAAAAAGTAGATTGCAAAAATACTGAGTATAGAAAGTATGCATCTTAGTCCAATTCAACAGATGATGGATTTGATCATCATTGATAAACTTATCATTGTTCTCATAATGGTATCTGATATATGCCATATAGGACGGATAGTCAATCTTGGTGAGGTGCATTATCTCTGTCGTACCAAATAGTGGTCGCGACACATCCGCAAATAAGTTTACTAATACATGCTTCTTGCTACCAGAAAAGATGATATGTAGGTTAGGATTAGCTTGCATAACTTCCCGCAATGTTGCGTCGATGGTCGTCTCTTCATAATCCGCGATTCGTTGAAACTCATCAATGGCCAACTGAATCTTTAGACCAGAGTCCTCCATCAATGCGAATAGAGTGTGTACAGAATGTGTCACTTCTGCCGGAGTTTTAAACTCTACACTCAAGGATGGAATTCTAAGCACAGGGTCAAGCGTTAATGTCGCTCTAAACTGAGCAAAAAGACCCATCGCTCGTTTCAAAGTACTCTTTTTTCTCCCGTTGAGTTGTGCTATCGCTCGCATGATGAGCTTATTGGCAAATTCCTCCTCGGAACTAGTGTCATTAATATCGATATAGATCTTGAGATATTTCTTAGGAAGCTGATTGTGGACATGTTGGATGAGCCCCGTCTTGCCTAACCTCCTAATAGATATAAGCGTCAAAGGGCGGCCATTCTTGATAGCTCCGATGATACGCTGTGTCTCATCATTGCGATCACAAAAATATTCCGGTGTTGTATAAGGCTGTAGTCCAAATGGGTTCATCTCCCAAAAATACAACAATCTCACACAATACGCAATATGCGATACGCAATATGCGATACGCAATATGCGATTCTTTAGGATTTACTACTCAACCGCTCCGACAACATTCACTTTGAGGATATCCTGATCGAACAGATACAGTCCACCTCTATCGTCTCCAATCAACTCCAATTTGTCATTACAGACTCGTGCTAAGGCTTCTTCTTCTATCTGTTCAGCCACATACCATTGTAAAAAATTGTGTGTCGCATAATCCCTCTCGTCGAGCGAAATACCAACGAGGTTATTAATGCATTCAGAGACATAGATCTCATGATTCAATAGCTCCTTAAACGCATGATGTATCGAAGGGTAAGTCAACGCTGGCTGCTCCAATGCCGGCACCACCGCAAATCCCCCTCTCTCATTAATAAAATGTATGAGCTTGAGCATATGCATGCGTTCTTCGTCACTATGGCGATAGAAAAAAGCTGTGACATTATCTATACCCGGCTGTATTTCGGCCCATGAGGCCATAGCCAAATATATCTGGGATGATTGCGCCTCGACAAGGACTTGATTATTGAGGGCATCTTGCATTTTTTTTGAAAACATAATAAATACTTTTAAAATACAATAGTACACAGTTCTATAGAATCAATCGACCATTACACGAACAATTGTGTGTGCACCGAAGCAAAAAAATAGCATCTACACTCATTTGGAGAACTCCCAATGACACCATAAACACTAGCTTGGGAATCCTCCCACGCCTTAACCACATTATACCCTTCCGTCCCTTTTTCTACCTCTATTTTTATCGGTAGTTCTCCTAAATCATTGGCATTAATATTTCCTATTGCACCAAAAAACAGTACAATAAAAAACATTATTTGCATCCAATATTTAGACAGATTATTTTTCATCACGGGTAAAGATAGTTTACTCTTTTCTTTTTTCAATTGAAAAAGGCTTTCAATTGAAAAAATAAGTTCATTTATTAGGTGTCTTTAGGCTTTCATTCAAGAGAACAGAGTGTAGGGATGATAAACTCGTAAGCAACTTTTTAGCGGAAGGGAGGCAGATTTGTCAAGGTTTTTGGTATAAAAATACAACCTGCAAGGTGGAGATTTTTATATCAAAACTCGTAGAGCTTGACCTTTACTAATCTTTGTGGGTTAGCCTGCTATTTTGCTGTAGAGGTTATCTTCCCGGTCTTTATTTTATTCCTTGTTCTAATTTTATTCAGTAAGCTGTAGCCTATGATTCATATAGTCTGTAGCTTTTTTATTGATTCTTTTTTTTTGCAGAGAAAGAGCCTTCAGCGAGTATAGCCGTGGGTTGGATATGTGGCGGATGATTAAGGGGGCGGACGACTGCGGACACGAACGAGGTAGCGACCGAGAAGGCTTTGCCTGTAGGTCGGTGAACTGCTGCAGGGAAGAATGGAATAACGGCAGCCAGACGGGTTTGGGTTTGTGGGTTAGCTTAGAGGCTGGTGAAGTGTATGGAATGATGACGAGTCAAGCTTTTGAGGGTGCAGCAAGGAAGATAGTTATACCTTTATTTTCAATTGAAAAAAAATAACTATCTGACGTAGCCGAGTGAGTCTCGCAGTCCGCCAAATAATTAGGAGAGGAAGGATATATGTAGTGTATGGCGTAGCGAACCACAACGAAGATTTATCGTAGTGAAGGCATACTCTACAGATGTACTGGGAACGACTGTGAGGAGCTGACCGCAGGCACATATACCATGACAAAGGTGTATCGACGTAGTGCAACGAAGTCTATACTCCTGGTACTCGACGTAGGAGAGTATGGCGAGGTATGTGATGCAAGGGAACCCGACGAACGCCGCTTCTCTGCCTGAGTGCCGAAGCTTTTTAGCGGAGGTACGAAGAACTACAAAGTCATGCGACGAAGGAGCATACAACTACCTTTTTAATCGTCATCTCTTTTATATCCAATCCTTTTCCTTGATTCTTGTTCTTCTTTTTGCTCTTTACCTTCAATCAGTTTTTTGATGTACTCGAATAAAACTTGGATTTCATGGCTTTGTCCCTTCAAGCTTTGTTCTATTTTCTCGACCTTCAATATCAAGTCTTTATGATTCATTAATAGCTTCTTCATCTTCGTAAAAAGACGAATGATTTCAATATTAACTTTTATAGCTCTTTCACTATTAATCACTCCAGAAAGCTGTGCAACTCCTTGTTCTGTAAATACCATGGGTGGATATTTTGAGTGCTGCCCTCTCTTTAAGGTGCCAATTTGGCTCCTTAAATCTGTATACTCTTCAGCTGTTATTTCAAACATAAAATCTTCAGGAA
>JAJRXG010000148.1 GCA_024276375.1 Bacteroidota bacterium
CATATGAATCCCGGAGCCTGTGGAGTTATTGGATTTCACAAGTTTCGCACCTTACTCAAGTTTGAAATTGTACAAGGCAAGGTAGAAAATCTTCGAGCCATAGAATTGGGTCTGAGGTCTGCGATTTCTAAGCATACATAAAATAATATACCGAATCCGGATTTTTCTATTCACAACCATTCGGATACCCTTGCCCTATATGATCGCCGAACAAAAACCATAAATAAATACTCGTCAAAAACCATATTCCAACTCAATCATCATAGAGCAAATACGCTGCCCTGACCTTCTTAAAGGAGTCAATACCTTCTTGCCAGCCCGCTCTAATCTCCTCTATCGATACACCGGAATTGATCTGATCTTGAAATTCAGAAGTACCCACCAATTTATTGATCCAGTTGTTGGTTAGAAAAAACGGTTCGTCAATATCCTTTAGATAGGACTTGGCTTGGAGTATATAGGTTAGATTGAGTTTTCCCTCCCTCTTTATTGTTGCATCGCTTTTATCTCTTAAATCTATACCACCACACAGTTGTCCTTCATGTTTGGGATACTTAGAACTACTCATACTCCGCGGCGTAAAAGTAAATCCATCTCGTGGAAAATCGGGATGTCCGTATATCTGAAACTGCATGTGAGTGCCTCGACCGACTGAGACCACTGTGCCTTCAAACAAACACAACGAGGGGTACAACAAAATGGCCTTCTGATTGGGAAGATTGGGAGATGGTGGAATGGGCAATATATACTTCGATCTATGTGTATAGTTTTGATTTGGTATGACAGTGAGCTTACACTGAATGCCTTCTTCAAGCCATCTTTCACCATTGATCATCTGGCCATATTCGCCGATCGTCATACCATAGACAATGGGTACGGGATGCATTCCGACAAAGCTCTTAAACCGATCTTCTCTTATCGGCCCGTCGATGTAATGAGCATTGGGGTTGGGTCGATCTAAGATGATCACCTTGACTCCGATTTCAGCTGCGGCCTCCATCACATAGTGAAGCGTAGATATATATGTGTAAAAGCGAGCACCGACATCTTGAATATCAAATATGATCACATCGATATCCGCTAGGTCATCGGCAGCGGGCTTTCTATTTTTCCCGTAAAGGGAGCGAATAAGAATCTGTCCGTTGTAAAGTTCATCTTCAACCTTCTCTCCATTGTATGCTTTGCCGCCAAATCCATGTTCGGGTGCCCAGATCAACTTCACATCAATCCCCAATGAGATCAAGGTATCAACTAGGTGTACATCATTGACCATAGAAGTATGATTGACGACTATGCCTACGCGTTTGTCCTTGATCCGGGGCACATAAAGATCCGTACTATAGATCCCGGGATATACCTTGTTGTGTGATTTGTGCTCGGTAGCGGGTTGACTCTGACAGGAGATCGAAAGTAAAATCATGGCGATCCAAAACAGACCGCGCTTCTGTGCGTTGAAAATAAGGCCGATGAAAAAAAGAAAATATGCCATAATAGATGTTGAAACTACAGGTGGCATGGCCACTCGGGATAAAATTATCGAGATCGCCATCATTGTAACGGATGGGACTACCATCTTGTCCGAATACCAAAGCCTCGTGCATCCTGAACGCAGCATTCCTTATCATATTACAGGAATCACCGGAATAGACAATGTCATGGTTCGAGATGCTCCAAGATTTTACGAAATCGCCAAGATCATCCTCGAGCATACAGAGGATTGCATATTTGTCGCCCATAATGTGCGATTTGATTACAATTTCATCAAGGAGGAGTATAAGAGCCTCGGATATAAATTCAAACGTAAGAGGCTATGTACAGTTAAGTTGACACGTTCTGCTATCCCGGGCTTGCACTCCTATGGATTGGACAATCTTATTGATCACTACGGCATTACATTGAAGAACCGCCACCGAGCCTATGATGACACATATGCCACTTACTTGATATTCAGAGATATCTTATCGCAAATGAAAGACACTCATCATGTAGATATGCTGATCAATGAAGGCATCGATGCTTCCGTCTTGCCAAAAGGAATGGATCTGGAGCAAGTCCATGATGCGCCAGAGGCTCCCGGTGTTTACTATATGTCCAGTGCCACGGACAATGTCCTATATGTCGGAAAGGCCAAAGACATCAAGGCACGCATATTTCAACACTTCCGTAAAATGACGACCAAATCCAATGCCATCTATGGTATGATTCACAAGGTGCACTACCAAGAAACCGGTAATGAATTGATGGCGCTATTGATAGAGTTGTATGAGATCAAGAGGCTCAAGCCGGAACTCAATAAGGCGCTAAGAAGAAGTCAATACCCTTATGCCATCTATCACAATCCTCGTGCTGCTCAGGATAAACCGCGGCTACTAGTCCTGCGCAACAACAAAAAACATGACCTGCTTTACGACAAACTCAAACTGTTTAACTCCAAACATAGTGCGCATACGGCATTGCAAATGGGCATCATAAAGCACCACATATGCAAACGACACACAAACGACCGTCATAATCGTTATGACTGTCACTGTCAGGGTAATTGTACCGAGATACTCAACGCTTCGAAAGAGAGACAAGGTCGCCTGATCTTGGAGTTAAAAGATGAATGGGATCATGACTTTGTCATCATGCTCGAAGGAAGAACACATGTAGAAAAAGGGTTTATCATGATACATGAGCATCAATTCCGGGGTCTCGGATACATAGACTTACAGGATACCATTGTCTCTCATGAACAATGGAACGATCACATAGAATATCAATTTTGGTATCCCGAAACTGCATGGATTATAAAAAATTACATGACAAAACACAATTGTGAAGTGATCCGATTGTAAGAAATGTCATAGCATGAGCAACCATGCGTTACTGAATAAAAGACCGGTTCAACATGGATAGTCAATAAACAACAGATCATCCTTTATCTGTTGATATCCTCAAAAGGTGCGTACGGGATAATCCAGAATGTATAAATTTGCTGTTTAAAATGATTCAATAGTGATGAGAGTAAAAGATAAGAGATATGTATTGTCAGGAGGTGTGGATGCGCTGAACTTAGTAGAGCGGTATGGCGCTCCGTTGTACGTATATGACTTTGAGATCATTGCCCAGCAGTATGATCGTTTGATGAAAGCCTTTAAAGGTGTTCCATTGAAGATCAATTATGCTTGTAAAGCGAATACAAATATCAACTTGTTGAGATTGATTCGAGAATTGGGTGCCGGGCTTGATGCCGTCTCTGTTCAAGAGATACAACTGGGTCTATATGCTGGATACCAGCCTAACGAAATACTTTTTACGCCCAATGGTATCTCAATGGAAGAGATGGATCAGGCTGTAGAGCTCGGTGTTCAAATTAATATCGACAATATTTCAATGTTAGAGCAATTTGGCCATAAATACCCCGGTTATCCCATCTGCTTGAGATTGAACCCGCACATTATGGCAGGAGGCAATTCTAAAATATCTACGGGACATATTGATTCAAAGTTTGGTATCTCATTTCATCAAATGCCACTTGTTAAGCGCATCGTTGAGGCCACAGGGATGATCATTGAAGGACTACACATGCACACCGGCTCAGAAATATTGGATGCAGAAGTATTTTTGACGGGAGCGGAGATTCTATTGAATGCGGCAACCATCTTTGAGGATTTGCAATATATCGACTTTGGCAGTGGATTTAAGGTGCCCTACAAGGATGGTGATATTGAGACGGATATCGAAGATCTCGGGAGAAAAATCACCAAACGGTTTTCGGCTTTTTGCGCTGAGTATGGCCGTGAATTGACTTTGAAGTTTGAGCCCGGCAAGTACCTCGTATCACAAGCGGGCTATTTTTTGGTTCAAGTAAATGTAATCAAGCAGACGACTTCGACCGTATTTGCAGGCGTAGATTCGGGGTTGAATCACTTGATTCGACCGATGTTTTATGATTCCTATCACGAGATCATTAATATTTCAAGTACATCGGGCAAAAGTCGAATATATACAGTTGTGGGATACATCTGCGAGACAGACACCTTTGGTGTCAATCGTAGAATTGATGAAATCTCGGAAGGAGATATTCTGGCTTTTAAGAACGCCGGAGCATATTGCTTTTCGATGAGTTCTAACTACAATTCGAGGTATCGTCCTGCCGAGGTATTAATATATCAAGGGAAGGACTATCTGATACGCAAACGAGAAAACCTTGAAGATTTGCTACGCAATCAGATCCAAGTGGAAGACCTTGTTAGTATTCAATCGGATAGAATAGAGGCGAGTATGGAGGCCGGCCATGTAAAATAATCTGTATCGGATTTTAGTGCTATGTAGGCCAGATAAAAACGACAGGAAGCTCCATGCGTCATACCCAAGAACCAAGGAGGATGCCAAGTTTCTCATAAGCGACCTATCACTTGTGGCCTTGGGTTATGGCAATATCCCGAGCCCACCGGATGCACTCAACAGGTCTGCATGGATATAGTAAGTGTGTCTATAAACTGAATAAATTCGGGATCTGGGAAGTTGTTACTATTCAGGTAGGCGTCATTTTGGCTATAAAAAACTTTTCCCGTCAGATTCCGGAGTGAGCTCAATGTTAAACATTCTATATTTTCCTTTCTAGAAAGACACGTTTCTCAGAAAAATGATATTTTTGATTTTTAAGATCTCTCGAGATGTGCTTAGAGATTGAATGCAAATCACAGAGGAGATAAAGCTAAAGCTGTGTGTCGGTAGTATCAGTGGTTTGGTTTTTTCTAATGGAATCAATATATATTTAATCATGAAAACAATATATTTAGTCCTTTTATTCGCACTGCTTGGCAGTGATATCAATGGCCAATCAGAAGAAATCATCAAAGAGGCCTTAGAAGGAAAAAGAGTCGAAATCCTTATAGAAATGCCGGCTTCATCAGAAGGTATAGATATCTATGTAGATCAAGTAAAGAAGATTGATTTTGGCGATTATTCTAACCGTATTAAAAATAGCGGTGTAGCTCTTTATCCTGGCGATGTAGTAATGATCACTAAGATCAAGAAGAAATCCAAACATATAGAGTTTCAGCTTGCCGGAGGCGGTTATGGCACCTTTGGGGATGACAACGATTATGTGATCGCTCTCCAGATTCCAAAATCTGCAAGAGAAGAAGAGTTGGAGGCTTTGCTAAATGACAACATAAAAAATTCTGAAGAACGGAGCAAACTTGAGCGTGAGCTAAAAGATCTCCAGCGTGACAGAAGAATTGAGCAAGATAAGGCCAACAGAGAAGCCGAAATGCAGAGCGAGATAAAGAAGAGTCGGCTCCAAG